>CAYOPA010000200.1:0-4857 GCA_964405625.1 uncultured Bryobacterales bacterium | reverse complement strand
GCCGGTCGAGGTGCCGTCGACCGACGCGGCCGAAGTCCGCTTCGCGGTGCGGCCTTCCGCCGCCAACAGGTGCGCCAAAGCCATCGAGCCGATGCCGCCGACGCACTGCTCCAAGAAGCTCCGGCGCGTCTGAATCTGTTGGAACTGCGGTCGGTCAAGCATGGTTCGTTACTCCCGGGTCATCAGCTCGTCGGTGTTGAGTAGCACCCGGCTCAGGCCGGTCCAGGCGGCGGCCACCGTGCGGTCATAGCCTTCTGGTTCGACGGGATACAGCGCCTTGACGGTTTCGGGCGAGGCGTCGAGCAGCCGCATCTGTTCCTGGTAGAGGCGCTCCAGGCGGGCCTGCTCCGCGCCGCTGGGGGCGCGGCCAAAGGCGAGCTTGTAGGCCCAGCCGAGGCGGTCTTGGAACTCTTCCGAAGGCGTCTCCAGCAGCACGCGGGTGGCCAGCCCCTGGGCGGCTTCCACGAAAACCGGGTCGTTGAGCAGGTTCAGCGCCTGCAGCGGCGTATTCGAACGCTCGCGGGCGCACACCGCCACCGAGCGCTCGCTGGCGTCGAACGTCGACAGCATCGGGTACGGGACCGTGCGCTGGAAGTGGATGTAGAGGCCGCGGCGGTAGCGGTCCGGGCCTTCCGAAACGGTCCAGTCAAAGCCGCCGGCGTAGCTCAGGCTCGTCACGCCATCAGGAATCGGCGGTTTGACGCTCTTGCCGCCGACTTGAGAGCTCAGTAACCCGCTCGCGGCCAGCGCCGAGTCGCGAATCAGCTCGCCCGGCAGCCGCAGGCGCCGCTGGCGGGCCAGCAGGCGGTTGTCGGGGTCGATCCGCGTCAGCTCCGGCCGAACGTCCGACGCCTGTTGATAGGTCGCCGAGCTGACGATGCGCCGATGCAGGTGCTTCAGGCTCCAGCCGGACTCCATGAAGTCCCGCGCCAGCCAGTCCAGCAGCTCGGGGTGCGACGGCTTCTCGCCCTGGAGACCGAAATCGTCGGAGGTAGTGACCAATCCCTGGCCGAAGTACTCCTGCCAGATGCGGTTGACGGTCACGCGGGCGGTCAAGGGATTGTCGTCGCGGAAGAGCCAGCGCGCCAGGTCGAGGCGAGTGGGCTTTTCGGCGTCAATCTGAGGGAGGAAGCTCGGCGCGCCCGACTCGACCGGGACGCCCGGCCGGTCCCAGCCGCCGCGCACGTGCAAATGGGTCGGCCGCGGCGGGTCGAGCTCGGACACCGTGCGGGCCTTGCTCATCCGCGGGTAGGACGCCTCCAGGCGGGCCAGCTTCCCTCGCAGCTCGGCGAAGCCCAGCGCGGCGTACTGCTCCTTGGTGGAGACCTGCGTATGGAAGCGCAGGAAATAGTCGGTGACGACGTCGGCTTCGTGCTCGGTGCGCTGCTCGGCGGGGATGAGGATGTATTTTTCGCCGTTGTCGGTCATCTTGGCGAGGGTGTCCCAGTTCACGTCCCAGGCGGTGTCGAGGCCGGGGTTCTCGCCGTGATAAATGACCTTCTTCTCCCAATCCGGTTGCAGCTCGGGAATGTCGTACGCGCAGAGCAATTCGTCGCGGCGGGCCCGGTATTCCGCGTGGGTGCGCAGCCAAGCGCCGCGCTCGCCGGGCAAGGGCGCCGGGGAGAGAGTCTCCTCGATGCTGTTGACGAAGGCGTAGAAGCGGTAGAAATCCTTCTGCGAGATCGGATCGTACTTATGGTCGTGGCACTGAGCGCAGCCGACCGTAAGCCCCAGCCAGACCGTGCCGATGGTGGAGGCGCGATCGACCGTCTCCTCAAAGCGGAACTCTTCCTTGTTCACGCCGCCTTCACGGTTCTTCAGCGTATTGCGATGGAAGCCGGTGGCGACGAGCTGATCCTCGGTCGGGTGCGGCAGCAGGTCGCCGGCGATCTGCTCAATGCTGAATTCGTCGTACGGTTTATCGGCGTTGAGGGCCTCGATCACCCAGTGGCGATAGCGCCAGGCGTGCGGGCGCGGATCGTCCTTTTCATAGCCGTCGGAGTCGGCGTAGCGGACTTGGTCGAGCCAGTGCATCGCCCACTTCTCGCCGTGAGCCGGGGAGCGCAGCAGCCGATCGATGGTCCTCTCAACGGCGTTGGGCGAAGTGTCGGCCAAGAAGCGATCGAGCTCTCGCGGGGTGGGCGGCAGGCCGGTCAGATCCAGCGATAGCCGGCGCAGCAGCGTGGCGCGATCGGCGGGGGCGGAGGGCTGGAGGCCCTTCTCCTCCAGCTTGGCCAGCACGAAGCGGTCGATGGGGTTCCGCACCCCGGACTTGGCGCTGATGGACGGCGGATCGGGGTTGGTCAGCGGGCTCCAGGACCAGTGCGCGGGCGCTTTCGGCTCGGCGGTGGCGGCGGTCTGGGCCGGGGCCTCGGGCCATGGGGCGCCCTGGTCAATCCAGGCGCGCAGCAGGCCGATCTCGGCGGGTTCCAGGGCGGGGCCGCCGGGCGGCATCACGAACTTGACGCGGTAACCGGCCACCATGTGGATGAGCAACGATCCGGCGCTGTCGCCGGGCAGGATAGCCGGGCCGCTGTGGCCTCCCGCCATCGCCGCCGCTTTGTCATCCAGCCGCAGCCCGCTCATCTGATTGGCGGCGCCATGGCAGGCTTGGCAGCGCGACTCTAACAACGGCCGGATCTGCCGGTCGAAATCCACCTGCACGGATGCGGCGGGCGGGAGCCCGTCGGCGAGCAGCGCCGGGGCCATGGCGGCCATCAGCAGAAAGCATCGCTGGAGGACGGAATTCATCGTTTCGTTGGCCGCGCCCGCGCGCCTACGCAGCATGATACTCGATGCGGTCTGTCAAGGGAAGTGGATTTTTTCGCACAATGAAATCATCTCGGTGTACGCTGAGAGCTTCGCCATTTCTGTAAAATCAAGCGAACCGAGCGCCACGGCTAACCGGCTGGACGCCAAAGATCTTTGGGAGCCATTTCGATGAGCGAAAGCAAGAACAAGCGCGCTGACCGCGACGACTATTTAGTTGACGCGGTGGTCCGGGCCTGCGACCTGTTGCGGGCGTTTGAATCCGAAGGGGAGCGGCTGTCGCTCAAGGATCTGGTGGGCCGCACCGGGCTGACCTCTTCGCGCGCGTTTCGGCTGCTCTACACGCTGGAGCGCAGCGGGCTGGTGGAGAAGGCCGACTCCCAACGCTATCGCTCGCGGGTAAAGTTGCTGTTCAAGCCGCGTTACCGCATCGGCTTCGCGGGACAGACGCAGGAGAGCGCCTTTGCGGTGGACGTGGCCGAAGGGTTGCGGGTCGAAGCCGAACGGCGCAACGTGGAGCTCATCAAGCTCGACAACCGCATGAGCGCGGCGACGGCGGTGCGCAACGCCGAGGAGCTGATTCGCCAGCGCGTGGACTTGGCGATCGAGTTCCAGACGTTTGCGAGCGTGTCGGCCGAGATCGCCTCCAAGTTCCGCACGGCGGGCATTCCCTTGATTGCGATCGACATCCCCCATCCCGGCGCGGTGTTTTTTGGGGCGGACAACTTCCGGGCCGGTCAAATTGCGGGGCATGCACTCGGTCGCTGGGCCGAGCGTCATTGGGCCGGCCGGGCGCAACAAATTGTGCTGCTGGACTTTCCGGCGGCGGGCGCTTCCACGGCGGCGCGCATGGACGGCACGCTGGCGGGCCTGCGCGAAGCGTTGCCCCGCGCCGGCGAGCTCCCCACTGTTCGGCTGGATTGCCGCGGGACTCGCGAAGGCGGAGCGGCGGCCGTGCGGCGGGCGCTGCGGCCGGGCGTCCGTGCGCTGATCGGGGCGCCGAACGATCCTTCGGCCCTCGGCGCGTTGGACGTGATTGAGGGCTCGCGACAGAGCAACCTGTGCGCGGTCATCAGCCAGGGCGCTTCGACGGAAGGCCGCGCGGAGCTGCGCCGTCCGGGTACGCGGCTAATCGGCTCGGTGGGCTACTTTCCCGAAAGCTACGGCAAGGGCTTGATGGAGCTTGCCGTGGGGCTGATGGAAGGCCGAACGCCGCCGCCGGCGGTCTTTACGCCGCACCGGCTGATCACGCCGCAGAACGTGGACGCGGCGTATCCCCACGATGAGCCTGTAAAGCCCGCGGCCCTGAGCGCGGCCTACTCACTGCAAACGGCGTAGCGCTTCCAGGATCAGATAGAGGGCCGGATAGCCGAAGAGCGCGCCGTCCATGCGGTCGAGCATGCCACCGTGACCGGGTAGCAGCGCGCCGCTGTCCTTGATGTTGGCGCCGCGCTTGAGCGCGCTCTCGGCAAGGTCGCCGGTCTGGCCCGCGACATTGATGGCGGCAACGACCGCCGCCAGCGCGGCCCAGTGCAGCGAGCCGCCGCCGCCATACTGCGTCATGTAAAAGAATCCGGCGCCGCCGCCGATCAGCAGCGAGGCGATCGCGCCTTCCCAAGTCTTGTTCGGGCTGATGGAGGGGGCGAGCTTGCGCCGGCCCAGCGAGCGGCCGACGTACAACGCCGCCGAATCGCCGACCCAATTTACCAGCAGCACCAGGAACATCCAATGCGGGTTGAGCTCGTGCAGCCAGCGCGCCAACGCAAACGGCCCGCAGGCGTAGACCACGGAGAAGAGCGTAAAGGCGACAGAGGCCATGGCGCTTTCGTGGCGGTCGCGGTGGAGAGTCAGAACCAGCAGGGCGGCCGTCACTACGACCAGCAGCGGGCCGATCGGCTCGCTGGTGAGGATCATGACGGCGCCGGCCGCGTAGCCGACCGGCCGGAAGGGCTTGGCGCCCATCGCGGCGGCCAAGTCAAAGCATTCGCGCAGGCAAAGCAGCGCAACCAGGGTCAGGGCCGCCCGCACCGCCAGCGGCGGTCCCCAAAAAATCAACCCAACCGCCAGAGGGATCAGGACCAGGGCCGT
>CAYOPA010000199.1:0-9293 GCA_964405625.1 uncultured Bryobacterales bacterium | reverse complement strand
GCGGCGCCATCCTGTGGAGCCTGCGTTTCGCCAGCGCCACGGCCATCAAGCAGGCCTTTTACCATGCCGGACGGCCGCTGGTGCATCTCAGCCGCGCCGAGCATGGCTCGGCGACCGTGACCAAGGCGGGCGTCGGCGTCGTCGCTCCGCTCTACTGCCGCGCCGAGAATCCCTATCTGGCCGAGCGCGTGGTCATTCCATTGAACCGCTCGCCGCGCTACTTGAAAACACTGCGCGAACGGCTGGGCGACAATGCTGTCGTCTCGATCTTTGCCGAGCACACTGGGCGGCAGAACGTCTCCGCGCGGGTGCTGACCGCCGATCTGGAGTTTGCCGTCGGGGCGCCGTCCTTGGCTTGGACCGAGGATGCGGCTCTGCTCACCGTCAGCGCCCATCGCGAGGGGCCGTTTCAGTATCGGGTGGAGATCGGCGAAGAGATTCCCGTGGATCGAGCCCAGCCGCGCAAGGATTTCGCCGCCGTCGCCGTCGCCGTGCTGGCGCGCCGTCTGGAGACGCTGATCGTGCGGAGCCCCGCCGACTGGCAGGGCTGGATGTTGCGAGACTTTCCGGAGATGAGGCAGCGGGCCCCGGAGTGATACACTTTGGTGCTTGGCCGGCTCCCCAGAAACCGCCGAATCCGGCGCCGGCGACTCCTGGTATCTCGACCCCCTCGTTGCCCGGCAGAAGGCCATCGAGAATCGATCCTGCGTGGATCGTTGGGCCGGGGATCGCTGCTCCGGACGCATCCTCAAGACCGATCTCTTTGAAGAAGCGAACGGCCAGGATCACGTCATCACGGACTTGCCCGCGCCGGGCGGAAAGGCATTCGGCGTGGACATGGCGGCTTCCACGGTGCGCCGGGCGGCGAAGAATTTCGGGCTTGCCGGCAGCCGGGTCGCCGTCGCCGATCTGCGCAAGCTGCCGTTTCGGGCCGGAACCTTCGACCTGATTTTCTCCACCTCCACCCTCGATCACTTTGAAGAGGACGGCCAGATCGAGCGGGCCCTGGCGCAGCTCGCCACGGCCCTGGCGCCGGGCGGGCGCCTGATTGTCACGCTCGACAACCCCTGGAATCCGCTTTACTGGCCGCTGCGCATTGGGACGAAGCAGATCGGCCCCTTCTCATTGGGCCGCACCATGAGCCGGCGGCGTCTGACGGAAGCGCTGCGCGATTTGGATTTGGAGATTGTAGGCGGAGATTATCTGATCCACAATCCTCGGCTTGTTTCCACGCTTCTCTTCTTGGCGCTGCGGCGGCTGCTGGGCCGCCGGGCCGACGGGCTCGTGCGCGCCTTGATGACGATGTTCGCCTGGGGCGGGCGGTTGCCGACCAAAGCCTTCACCGGTTCATTTGTAGCCGTCGGCGCCGAAAAGCCCAGGCTCTGACCGAACGGCGCCGGGCCGAATTTCGGGTTAGAAATTCTCTTCGTGGCAGGTTCCGCAGTCGTTCGGGGCCTCATTCTCGGCGTGGCACGCCATGCAGGATTTCATGTTGTGCTCCACCTCTTTGGTCATCACGTCGCGTTCGCTGACCGGGCCGTGGCAGGTCTCACACGTTACGCCGGCGTTCCCATGGACACGGTGGCTGAAGTACACGAAATTTGCGATCTGATACACGCGCTCCCAGGGGATCGGCTTAGCTTCACTGGCGGCGGCCGCTAGCTTCTGAATGTGCGGGCTCTCCGTCTTGATCGCTTGGTGGCAGCTCATACAGAAGCTCTCCGCCGGCAAGCCCATGAACGAGCCCGGGTCGGCGTTCTGGTGGCACGCGCCGCACTCGAGCCCCAGAGCCAGGTGCGTCTTGTGGCTATACGGGATCGGCTGCTGCTGGCCGTGTAGTAGCGTAACCAGCAGCAACAGTCCAGCGGCTCTCGGTATCGTCACTTGGGCGTCACGTGGATCAGGGCGCCCGGATTGGCGTCCTCCAAGAGCCACAGCGTGCCATCCGGGGCCTGGGTCACATCGCGGATGCGCTTGCCCAAATCCCAGCGCTCCAGCGCCTGGGCGCCGCCTTTTCCGTCGAAGGCGATGCGAACGAGCGAGCGGGTCCCCAGGCCGCTGACGAAGCCGTTGCCATCCCATTGGGGGAAGGCTTTCTTGCCGGTGTAGAACATGAGGTCGCCCGGCGCGATAACGGGAGTCCAGTAGATCACCGGTTGGGTGAATTCGGGCCGCGCGTCGTGGCTGGGGATGGGCGCCTCGTTGTAGTTGACGCCGTAGGAAACGACCGGCCAGCCGTAGTTCTTGCCCTTTTCGATGAGGTTGAGCTCGTCGCCGCCGCGCGGGCCGTGTTCGACCTCCCAGAGCTCGCCCGTGGGCGAGAACGCCAAACCGTAAGGCGCACGGAAGCCGCTGGCCCAGGTTTCGGCCGGCGTATGGTTGCCGTCGGGGAACGTGTACTTGCTGACGACGGGGGCGGTCTTGGCGGCCTCGGTGTCGCGCGGCGGATCGATGAGCTCGATGGTTTTCGCGCCGGTCTTGCCGTAGTTGGGATTACCGGGGGCGGGTTTGCCGTCGAGCGTGAGGCGAAGGATTTTGCCGACAGGCTGGTTGGGGTCTTGGGCCGGGGTCATGCGCTGACGGTCGCCGACGGACATGAACAAGTACTGGCCGTCGGGCGAGAAGGCGATTTGCCCGCCCGCTTGGCCGCCCATGCCCCGCGGCATCTGGCGCCAGATCACCTCGAGGTCTTCGAGCCTGGGCACGCGTTCGATGTCGAGCTTAGCGCGGGCCAAGACCTGGCTGCCGCCATATTCGCCCGGCTCGATATAGGTGAGATAGATCCTCTGGTCGGTGGCGTAGTTCGGCGAGAGGTAGACGCCGAGCATGCCGTTCTGGCGCTGCCAGTAGACAGCCGGCGTGTTGGCCAGCGGCGCGATCTTCTTGCCTTCGGCGGAGACCAGCCAAACAGGCCCTATCTTCTCGGTGACCAGCATGCGGCCATCGGGCAGAAAGGCGATCCGCCAGGGCAGCCCAAAGGTGTCCGTGGTGGTCGTGTTGAAGGGCAGCGTCGGCTCGGGTTCTTGATTCCCCGCATTGACTTGGGCCCAGATCGGGGCGCACGCCAGGGTGAGCAGCAGCGATGTTGTCGCCAACTTTGTCATCGTTTGTTCCCTCGCTTCGTTCGTTGAAGGTCGAAACTCGGCGGATCAGCCCCGGAGTTCGTACCGGCGAGCACCCCGGAACCAAGCAACGTGATGCGGATCAGGGTGTTTCGCCTTGGAAAATCGGTAGTCTAGCACGAGTGTCGTGTATGCCTTCCATCGCCTTTGTTGGAGGCTCTTCCGACGAGTCTACTTGCGATTCCAGTAAGGGTGTCACAAGGGCGCTGGAGAACCAGACCATTTTGCGGAGAATCTGGCGCTATTGCCGAGGCCGCGTCTGCTGCCCCCGCCTCGTCGAGCAGCCGCCCCCGGCCGGCTGAGGAGAGGGAGCTCCCAGCGGATCCAGGTCTCCGCCATTGGCCGATGTAACGTTTGCCGACGCAGCGGTATCTAGGGACGTACTCCGGCGCGCGAGGATGGCTCGGGAGCGTGGTTGAGGTTCGTCCTAGGCGCCCTGCGGCGGCAGGGTCGAGCGCTCGCGGTCGCAAAGTCCAACAAAGCATGGCGAGCGAAGACATCACGCCGCGGTTCGAAGAGCCGCCACAGGCCACGAAGAAGGCGGTACTCTGCGATGAGATGCGTTTGCACGGGCGGGGGAACAGAGGCCAATGCCGCTCCTGATCGCGGCGATCCTCGCCGCCGCGCTCCTGGTTGGCGCGCTCCATCGCCGCCGGCCGAAGGCGGCGGCGATGTTCTCGGTTGCCGTTCCGGCCTCAGCGTTTCTTTGGTTTGCCGCGCAGGCGGCGACGATCATCGATGGTCGCGAGATCATCGCCCAGTACGCGTGGGCGCCGCGGTTTGGCGTCACGGCCGCTTTCGTGCTGGACGGCTTGAGCCTCATGTTCGCGCTCGTGATCACCGGCATCGGAACCGTCGTCAACGCTTACGCCATCCCCTACATGGGCGAGGAGCGCTCGAAGCGCGGTCGCCTCCTCAGCCTGTTGCTGTTCTTCCAAGCAGCCATGTTGGGCATAGTGCTCGCGGACGACGTTCTGTTTCTTTTCGTCTTCTGGGAGCTGACGAGCATTAGCTCGTTCTTCCTCATCGGGTTTAAGAGCGACGAAGAGGAGAGTCGCACGAATGCCTTGCAGGCGCTGATCGTGACCTCCCTCGGCGGGTTGGCCCTGCTTGCCGGGTTGCTGCTGCTCGGAGTGGTCGCCACCGACAGCGGCTTGACTCTCGCTGAAGCCCGGCGGTTTTCCGCGTTGGAGACGGTCGGGGCGCAGGCGCACGAACTGTACGTTCCGATCCTCTTGCTTGTGGCGCTCGGCGCCTTCACCAAGTCGGCGCACTTTCCCTTCCACTTCTGGTTGCCCGGCGCCATGGTCGCACCTACGCCGGTCAGCGCCTATCTCCACTCCGCGACCATGGTCAAAGCTGGAATCTATATCCTGGCCCGGCTCACACCGACTCTGGGCGGCACGGACCCGTGGACTTGGGCGCTCGGCGTTGGGGGCGGGGTGACGATGGTGGTCGCCGCGCTCATGGCGACGGCACAGAGGGATCTCAAGCTCATCCTGGCCTACTCGACCATCACCGTGCTCGGGACCCTGACAATGCTGCTCGGCCTGGGCCACTCGAAGGCGCTCAACGCATTCGTCCTATTCCTATTGGCGCATGCACTCTACAAGGCAGCTCTGTTTATGGTGGCCGGCAACATCGACCACGCCACGGGAAGCCGCGACGCCTATCGGGTAGGGCCGCTGGTTCGAGCGCTGCCGGGTACTGCGGCCGTCGCTGTGATCGCGGCCGCGAGTATGGCCGGACTCCCGCCGCTGCTCGGTTTTCTAGGTAAAGAGGGACTTTACGTGGCCGCGATTGAGACCAGCGGCTTGGCCGGTTCGGTTGCCACCGTCGCCGTGGTTGTCGCCGGGACCTTGCTGGTCATGGCAGCCCTCATTGTCTCTGTCGCGCCGTTCTTCCGGTCCGGGGACGGGCCACTGAAGGCGCACCCGACGCCCCTGGGGATGGCTCTCGCCCCGGGCGCGCTGGTATTCGGCATGGTCGTTCTCGGATTCCTTACCGGTTGGATGAATACCTTCACTGACGTCGTCACGAACTCGATTGCCGGACGACCCGTCCCGACGGACGTAGCGCTCTGGCACGGAGTCAAGCCGCCCTATGGCATCGCTCTCGCCTGCAGCGCCGGCTCCATTCTGGTCGGCCTGCTCGGATACCGGAAGCTGTCCCAGTCGCCGCCGAGTCAGCGGCTTCTCGAAGGCTCAGCGCTGCTTCGCTTGGCCCCCTCGGCGCTCTACCGCCTGAGCGTCGATCTACTCGCGGCAGGAGCCGAGGCGGTCGCCGGCGGCCTGCAGACCGGCAAGTTGCGCAACTACCTGTCGATCATTCTCCTGACGATGCTGGCGGCCGTCGGCGTCCCGTTGGGGTTTGCCACTCTCCAGGGAATCGAACCGCCGAACTTACACTTGCACGCCTACGAGATACTGCTGGCCACGGTCGCATTGGTCGGAGCCATGAAGACGATCCACGCACGTGGTCGGCTCGAGGCGGTCGCCGGCATGGGGGCGACCGGTTTCGCCATCGCCTTCCTCTTTGCGCTGCTGAGCGCTCCGGATCTCGCGATCACGCAGTTGATGGTCGAGACTCTGCTCGTCATCATCGCAGTGCTCGTGTTTCGCCGGATTCCCCCGGCGAGCAAGCGCGTGCCGATGATGCGTCGACCCCTCGACGTGGCGCTCTCGGCCGCTTGCGGCGCTCTCATGACCATGCTTGTGCTGGCGTTCAGCCGTCCCCGCTTTGCCCCTGAAGCCGCGGAATTCTTCGTCCGGCGCCAACTTGGAACGAGCGGAGGGGGGAACATTGTCAACGCCATCCTGGCCGAATATCGAGCCCTCGACACGTTCGGGGAGATCACCGTGCTCGCCACCGCCGGGATCGGGGTCATCACTTTGCTGCGGCTGGGCGGCGGCTCGTCACGAGTCGGAGGAGCCGACTGATGCCGCAAATCATCTTAACCACGCTGACGCCAATCCTGGTCCCCCTCTTGGCGGTGTTTTCGTTCTTCATGCTCCTCCGCGGTCACGAGCAGCCCGGCGGAGGCTTCGTGGGCGGTTTGTTGCTGGCAGGCGCCGTCGCCATCCACTCCCTGGCGCACGGGCCGGGCGGCGCGCGCAGGCTATTGCGTCTGAGACCGGAAAGCTTCGTCGGCGGGGGACTGCTGCTTGCGATGTTCAGCGGGCTCATCGGTCCGCTCACCGGGCAGGAGTTATTCGCGACATGGGAGCTGGGTAAGATTCCGGGAATCTTTTCGCTGGGAACCGTGACGCTCTTCGAATTGGGCGTATACCTGGTCGTCCACGGCACGGTCTCGGGCATGCTCATTGCTCTGGAGGAGCTCTAAATGGCGCTTGTGTTCGCCATCCTCATCGGAGCGCTCTTCGCTTCGGCCGTGTACCTGATGCTGCGGCGGAGCATCGTCGACCTTGTCTTCGGAATCGTCATGCTCAGCCACGCCGCGAACCTGATCGTGTTCACCTCCGGCGGGCTTGAGCGGAACAAGCCTCCGTTGGTGGCGGAGATGAAGGACCAAATGGAGTACGTCGCCTCCGATCCCCTTTCACAGGCGCTTGTCCTCACGGCGATCGTCATCAGCTTCGGTCTGGTCGCCTTCCTGTTGGCGCTGGTCGCTCAACTCTATTGGAAGACGGGCTCCGATGACAGCGACGGCGTCAGCCCGGAGAATTCGTGAGCGTCCTGCTCACGCTACCGCTGACGATTCCCTTGGTCGGCGCCGCCGCCGGCATCGCTGCCTGGGGGCGTCCCCGAGCCAATTGCGCGATTGGCATCGCCAGCGCCGTCGGCCTGTTTCTAGCAGGCGTCGGGTTGCTGGTCCGCGTCCACGGCACGGGCCCGATCTCGCTCCAGGCGGGGGGCTGGCCCTACCCCGCCGGCATCGCGCTACACGCCGACATGTTCAGCGCGGTCATGGTGCTGGTGACCGGCATTCTGGCCCTGGTCGGCGTTATCCATGGCTACGCCGACCTAAACGAGGCCCGCCGGCGCAACGGCGCATATCCTTTGCTGCTGATCATGCTCATGGGTGTGTGCGGCGCTTTTCTGACTCGAGATCTTTTCAATCTCTACGTTTGGTTCGAGGTGATGTTGATCGCCAGCTTCGTACTGCTCGCCCTCGGGAGCGAGAAACAGCAACTAAGGGGCGCCGTGATTTACACGGCCATCAACCTGCTGAGCTCCGCCCTTTTCCTGTCAGGGATCGGGCTCGTCTACCATGCGGCCAGAACCCTCGATATGCTGCATCTGGCGGAGCGAATGAGCGTCCTTCACCAGCAGGAGCCGTTCATCATGCTCACAGCAGAGGCGATGCTGTTGGTCGCCTTTGGCGTCAAGGCCGCGGTCTTCCCGTTGTTCTTCTGGCTGCCGGCGAGTTATCATACCCCGTCGCCGGTCATCTCGGCCATGTTCGCCGGCCTTCTCACGAAGGTGGGCGTCTACGCGATGATTCGCGTTTCGCTGCTCATCTTCCCGGTCACCGACGCCGTATTCTCCGTCATCGGCGTCATCGCGGTCCTGACCATGCTGAGCGGAGTGCTGGGCGCGCTCGCCCAAAACGAATTTCGACGAATTATCAGCTTCCACATCGTGAGCCAGATCGGCTACATGATCGCCGGGTTGGCGCTGGTGAGCGTGAGCGATCCGGAGGTCAGGAGGCTCGCCCTGGCGGCGGCCATTTTCTACATCATTCACAACATCATCGCGAAGACCAACCTGTTCTTCGTGGCGGGTATTGTTCGGCGACGTTGGGGCTCGGAGGAGCTCAAAAATCTGGGTGGAGCTGCCAAGGCCCATCCATGGCTGGCCGCGTCCTTCCTGACATCGGCGCTGAGCCTCACCGGCATCCCACCGCTATCCGGTTTCTGGGCAAAGGTCGCCATCATCGACGCAAGCTTGCGCGGTGAAGCCTACGTGCTCGCGGCGGCCGCCGTGATGACCGGCCTGATCACGCTGATGAGCATGATGAAGATATGGATGGGGGTATTCTGGGGACCCCCTCGGGCGGTGGAAAAGCCCGACGGCGGAAGCGGTCTCGTCCTTTTCTTGCCGAGCGCCGCGCTCGCATTACTCACGCTCGCGATCGGACTGCAGCCGCAGGTCTTGTCGGAGATCTCCGACTCCGCCGCACGGCAACTGCTCGAGCATGCGCACTTTGTCTCCGGAGGGAATCAATGAGGGAATTTGTTGGCAACATCGCGCTTGCCTTTGTGTGGTGCGGCTTGGTGGGCGAGCTCAACCTCCTGACGCTAATTATCGGGTTTTCTTTCGGTTATCTGGCCCTCGCCTGGATGGGCTCCTCGTACGTTCGCCGGGCGCCGCGGGTGCTTCTGTTCATCCCGTTCTACTTGTGGGAGGTAATCCTCGGCTCCCTGCAGATCGCCTGGGACGTGGTTACGCCCGCACCCAATAGACGCGCCGGTATCATCGCATTGCCGCTGGACGCGACGACCGACATAGAAATTACCGTTCTGGCAAACCTACTCACGTTTACCCCCGGCACGATCGCCCTCGACGTGACGGAAGATCGCCGACACCTGTTGATCCACGCTATGTTCATCGACGACGTGGAGGCCTTCAAGACCCGGCTCAAAAGCAGCCTGGAGCGGCGAGTTCTGGAGATCCTTCAATGACCACTACCATTATGCTTGTCATCCTGGCGCTCATGACCTTATCGATGTTGCTGTCCTCGATTCGGCTGGTCAGGGGCCCTACCCTGGCGGACCAAGTCGTGGCGCTCGACCTGCTGGCGGTATCGGGGATCGCGCTGACGTCGACCGCGGCGATTTTTTATGATCTCGAATCGTTACTCGACGTCGGCATCCTGATCGGACTGGTCGGCTTCATCGCCACCGCGGCCTTCGCCACGTATATCGAGAAGGGGCGGGCCTGATGGACGCGATCCCATTGATAGCCTCCGGGATTGCCTGCCTGTTCGTGTGCCTGGCGGGGATCGGGGTGCTGAGGCTACCGGACGTATACTCGCGCCTGCAAGCCTCGAGTAAGGCGGCCACCGTGGGCGCGAACGTCGCGCTGATTGGTTGCGCGGTGCACTTCGACAGCACTGAAGTGACGATTCGAGCGGTGGCGCTGATCGTGTTCCTGTTCTTGACGGTCCCGCTCGCCGCTCATCTGATTGGGCGGGCGGGTCACATTGCC
>CAYOPA010000198.1:0-9295 GCA_964405625.1 uncultured Bryobacterales bacterium | reverse complement strand
GGCTGTTCGACTGGCGGGGCTCGAAGGACAATAACATTCTGCGCGACGGCATCGGGCGGCACAACTTCACCCCGTTCGTCGACACCAAGCCCGGCGTCCCGCCCGCCCAACGCTACAAGGCCGTCGGCCGCGGCATCGACCCCAACAAGACGCTCTACTCGTTCGCCTCGCCCGACGGGCTGCGCTGGGAATTGCTGTCGGAGAAGCCGGTCTTCACCAAGGGCGCGTTTGATTCTCAGAACCTTGCGTTTTGGGACGAGCAGGTCGGCCGCTACCGGCTCTACTTCCGCACATTTGGCGAAAACATCCGCATCCGCGAGATCAGCGTCACCGAGTCCGACGACCTGCTCACGTGGGACGAGCCGCGCCGGATTACGCTGGACCCGCCCACGCCGGAGCATTTCTACACCAACGCGATCACGCCGTACTTTCGCAATCCCGAATACCGCTTCGGCTTCCCCAAGCGCTTTTTTGGCGATCGCCAAAAGCTTGACGACCATTCGGCGAAGGGGATCTCCGAGGCGGTCGTGCTCTCCAGCCGCGACGGCGTGAGCTTTGACCGCGTCTTCATGGAGAGCTGGATTCGCCCCGGCCTCGATGAGCGCAACTGGGGCGACCGCAGCCTGATGACCGCCTGGGGGCTGCACCAGACCGGTGAGACCGAAATGTCGGTCTGGTACAGCGAGCACTACCGCTTCCCCACGGCCCGCATGCGCCGGGGCGTGCTGCGGCTGGACGGGCTGGCCTCGGCCCACGCCGGTTACGCGGGCGGCGAGCTGTGGACCAAGCCGGTGCGCTTCACCGGCCGCCGCCTGGAGCTCAACTATTCCACCGGCGCGGGCGGCTCGGTGCGGGTGGAGATGCGCAACCGTTTCGGCAAACCGCTCCCCGGTTATACCTTGGACGACGCCCCGGAGCTTTACGGCGACAGCGTGGCCGAGCGGTACGTGTGGAAGGAGCGCGACGACGTCTCGTCAGCGGCGGGCGAGCCGGTGCAGTTTAGGTTTGTGCTCAAGGACGCTGATTTGTATTCGTATCGGGTCGGTTGATCGGGTCTACTCCAGTTCCATCAGCCGTTTGACGAATTTGGCCGGCGGCGAGCCATGGGAGAGCAGTTGGTCGTGGAAGGCCAGCATGTCCCGGATCGGGCCGTGCTTGGCCGCCCAGGCGTCGCGGATCTCGTTGACCTCGGTATTGCCCACGAAGTAGGTCGAAAGCTGCGCCGATGTCAGGCAGGCGCGGCGCCACTTGCCCGCCGCCTCGCCGTCTTCCTGAAAGCCCTCGTCCAGCATCAGCCGCATCGCCTCGTCCTCGCTCATCGTCCCGGCGTGGATTTTTTGGTCGAGGATGGCGTTGAGGATCGCCCGCACCAGCATCTTGAGCTGCTGCATCTTCACTTCGGGGCCGCCGTAGCCGTGTTCCACCATCAGTTGCTCGGCGTAGCTGGCGTACCCTTCCACGAACGATCCGGAGTAGAAGATCGCTCGCAACAGTGTGGACCCGCGGTAGCGATTGGAGTGCGCCAGTTGCAGATAGTGGCCCGGCATCGCCTCATGTACGGTGAGGTTTTCGAGCATGTAGTCGTTGTATTCCTTGTAGAACGACTCGGCCCGCTCCTTGCTCCAGCTCTCCGGCGTCGGGGAGATGGCGTAGAACGTTTTGCCATTCGTTTCCAGCGGCCCCGGCGAGTCGCAATACGCCGTGGAGACGCCGCGTTGGAACTCCGGCATCACGATAATCTCCACCGGCTCGTCGGGCACGGAGACCAGCCGCTTTTCGCGCACGAAGGCCGTGGTGGTGTCGAGGGTCCGCTTGGCGTCGTCGACGATGGTGGCGTCGGTGGGACGGTCCTCGGCGAGCCGGTCGAGCACGGCCTTGATGACCTGCTTGCGGTCCGCGGTCGGCTTGCCAGGCCAGTATTTTTCGTGCAGCGGGACGGCGGTTTCGTAGAGCGCGCTCTGGGTTTCGGCCAGCCGCCGTTCGGCCCGCAGCAGAATCTCTTCCATCGACAGGTCCGAGTGCAGCGCGAAGGCCAGCTTGCGCCGGAACTTCTGCTCGCCCAGTCGGAAATTGCCGTTCGAGCGCGGCAGCAACTCCTGCTCCAGCCACTCGCCGTATTCCTTCAGGGCGGCTACGGCAGACTCGCGGGCCGGCTGCAGATCTTCGCGCAGAGCGGGCGCCTGCTCCAGGAATGTTTCGAGCTCGCCCTCGATCAAGGCGATCGCGCCGGGGTTTTGCAGGATGGCCGTCTCGGTGTGGACCAGCGGCGGATCTTGCAGGTTCTCGAGCGCGGCGGCGAGCACGGCCGGGATCCCTTCCAGGCGGCCCTTGAGGCTGCGCAGCCGCTCGTCCAACGGCGCAAAATCCCGCGCCAGCAGGCTGTAGATCGAGCCGCCGACGTTGTAGACCAGCGGGTTCCACTCCTGCTCGCGGATCTCCTCGAGCTCGAAGATCGACGACTGGATGTGATTGCGCAGGATCTCGTAGTCGATGGCGTCGCCGGGCTCTAGTCCGGCCGTGTCGAGGCCGTCGAGCCTGGCCAGCCAGGCCTTTTCCGCTGCCAGGGATCGCCGCCAGCCGGCGGCGGAGTAGTCGCCGAGCAGGTGGTCGTAGCGGTGGTCGCCGAGGTAGGTTGCGAAGCCGGGGCTGCGCTCCAGCAGGTCTTCAACGTAGGCGTCGGCGAGCTCGACGAAGCGAGCGCCTGTTTCGGGCTTGCCGCCGCAACCAACCACGGCCAAAGCGAAGCCGCCGAGCAACAAAGCGAGAGGTAGGGACTGCGTCATCGTTCGTCAGATTAGCAGCGCATTTGCAACCAATGCCCGCCGGTGTCGACAATGAGTTTCGAGCAAGAGATGGCTGACGCCGAAATCCTGGTCGCCCGGACCGACGAAGACGCCGCGCTGGTGGAGCGCTCGCGCCAGGGCGACCGCGCGGCCTTCAACGAGCTGGTCAACCGCAACGCCCAGAAAGTCTTCCGGATGGCGCGCCACATGACGCGCAACGACCAGGACGCCGAGGACGTGCTGCAAGAGGCGTTCCTCAAGGCTTTTTCGCGGCTCGACCAGTTCCAGGGCGACGCCAAGTTCTCCACCTGGCTCACGCGCATCGCCGTCAATGAATCGTTGATGCGCCTGCGCAAGGGCCGCAACAACAAGACCGTCTCGCTCGACGAGGAGCTTGAGATCGGGGACGGCGCCGTACAGCGCGAGGTCGCCGCCGACGGCGATGACCCCGAGGAGACGTACGGCCGCACGGAGATGCGCGAGATCCTGGAGGCGGCGATCGATTCGCTGGCCGAGGGCTATCGCACGGTGTTTGTTCTACGCGACGTGGAAGGCTTTTCCACGGAAGAAACAGCCGAGATGCTCGATTTGTCGATCTCGGCGGTCAAGTCCCGCCTGTTGCGCGCTCGTTTGCAGTTGCGCGACAAGCTTCGACGAAGGTTGAACAGTCATGGGCGTGAAGAAAAAAGTCACATGTAAGTCGTTTCTGGACGACATGTCGGACTACATCGACGGCGAGATCCCGCACGAGCTGCGGGCCTCGCTCGAAGCGCACCTGGCCAAGTGCCCGGAGTGCTGGGTGCTTTTCGACGAGACGCTGCAAACAGTAGAGATCTTCCAGAAGCACAACTGCCATCCGCTGCCCGACGACGTCAAGGATCGTCTGTTGGGCGTGCTCCAAAACCAGTGGTCGGAACCGCGGGAGTGAGAATGGCCATGAAACTCTAGGAAACCGGAACGCTGGGTCGCGAGTCTAACCGCTTGAGGGGGAGGAGGGTCATTCGGCCCGTGAACTGTTAGGACGGGGCGACCTGAGCGCTTAGGCAACGCGCGGGAAGCTCAAAATACAGGAGTCTCCGCGAATGGCGACGGCGTTTACACATCCGATTCCGACCTCGATGCTTTGGGAAGACCCCCTCGCACTGCTGCCTCGGCGCAGACCGCAACTCTTCGAAAGAGAGCGTACGATCTTCGCGCCCGAGGACTCGGCCGACACTCTCTTCCTCGTCGTCAGCGGCGCGGTGAAGATCAGCCGTTTCTCCGACACAGGCCGTGAGACCGTGCTCAACGTTGAATCCAGTGAATCGTTCTTCGGCATCAGCAGCCTGCTTGGCGAGCCCGAGCGCGGCGAGATGGCGACCGCGCTGGAAGACAGCGAAGTCATGGAGTGGAGCGTGCTGGAGCTCCGCGACCTGATGACGCGCACGCCCGACCTGGGTCCGGCTCTTATGCGGATGGTGGCGCGCAAGCTCAGCGAAGCCGATGAGCGCATCGAGAGCTTCGCCGTCGATCACATCCCGCGGCGGCTGCTCAAGGCGCTGTTGCGGCTGGGCGAGCGCTTTGGCGAGCAGGCCGAGGGCTCTCCGGCGATCCACCTGATGCCGCTGACTCACGAGCTGCTGGCCAAGCACGTCGGCACCTCGCGGGAGATCGTGACGCAACACATGAGCCAGCTCCGGCGGCGCGGGTTGTTGGACTACTCGCGCGCGGGCCTGGATTTCGAGCCCGAGAAGCTGCGCGAAGAGCTCAACCAGATTAAGTAGGCGCCGGGCTTCAGGCCCGCGGGCGCCGCCGCCGCTTGTCGGTGGAAGCCCTGGGCTCGGATTGCGGCGCGGGCTCCGGCATGGTCTCGAACCATAACCCCCATGCCGTCGCGGCAGTCAGCAGCGCCAACGGGACCGTTTGGACCAGCAGCCGCTCCGCCGAAGTCTCCAGCCACCACTGAATCTCATTGCGCCCCGTGGCGTAGGCCAGCAGTGCGCCTGCCGTCTGCCAAAGCGCCAACGCCGGCGCCGCCCAAAACCACCACGGCGCTCTCAACGAAGCCCCCGCGGCGATCCCCCCCAGCAGCAGCGGATAGCTCAACTGAAAAGCCGACGGAGCGAAAGCCTTGCGCAGCATCGAGCGCAACGCCGTCACGAACAGGTCGCCCTGAAAATCCGCCAGCAGCGCAAACCCGGCTGCCTCCACCCCGTAGGCCGTTCGCACCGCCGACCACAGCCCCAATAACAAGGCCGCGGGCGCCGCCAGCCAGACCCACTCCAGCCACGGGCCGCGCCGCTTGAAAAGCCCGTACGCGGCGATGGCGCCGAAAGCCAACAGGAAAAGCTGGCCCTCGTTCTTAGTCCAGGCGGCGGCTGCGGCGGCCAGGGAGGCGGCCGCCAGATCCAGGCGCCGGCCGTCCCGCAGCCACAGCGTCAAGAATCCCGCGGCGGCCAAGAAGTAGACCGACAACGCGGTATCCGCATAGCCCGCCAGGTCAAAGGCCACCCGCTGCGGGGCGGTCGTCAGCGCCAGCATCGCCGTGGTCAGCGCGGCGGCGAGCGGGTTGGCCAGCCGCCGCGCGAAGTAGTGGAAGCAGCCCAACATGGCCAGATAGAAACATGGGCTCAACGCCTTGGCCGACTGGTCGGCCGCCTCGCCCGCCAACTGGTACAGGAACGTGGCGTACAACGGCGTCAGCAGCGGATAGCCCGGCTGGCCGACAAACTCCTCCGTGCGCGAAAGGTAGCCGCCGAGCGAGCCGTCGAGGTAGAACGCCTTGGCCTTGAACAGCCAGATCGCCCAGGCGTCCCAGCTCTGGCTGCTCAGCGGCGAGACCCGCTCATACGGCGCCCAGACGGCCAGCACGGCGGCCAGGCTCAGCAGGGCCGCCAACTGCGCCGGATGAAAGCGCTGCCTCGGGTCGGGCCGCTCGCGGGTCGTCTTCCAGACGGCGCCCAGCGCGAACGGCGCCAGCGCCAGCCACGCCGGCGGCAAGAACCCGGCGATCCCAAACAGAAAAAGCTCCGCCGAAAGCCCGAACGCCACCAGCGCAAATCCCAGCGAGAGGCCCTCCAGCGGGCCGGCCTCCAGGCGTCGCGGCAACAGCAACCAGCCAAACAGAGCGGTCACGATGAGTCCGGCGAAGATCATCAGCGCAACTTGTAGAGCATCACGGCGTCGCCTGCCTGCAACCGCTCGGCGCCCTCGATGCGCGCGGCGAGCGCCGCTTCGTCCCAGTTGCCGGCGAACGGCTCGGCGGCCAGGTTTTGTTGGGTATCGCGAAAGACGGCCAGGTAGCCGCAGGCCTCTGGAGCGGTATCGGCGACATTCGCCGTCACGCGCACGCGGCGGGGATAGAGCAGGTAGTCAAAGCGCGCGTTGTAATAGTCCACCGCAGCCGGCCCGGCATAAGCCAGGACCAGGATGCAGGCGTCAGCGGGGGTGGCGGAGGCCAGGGCGTGGCCGACGGGGAAGGCCGGATTATCGACCAGAATCGCCCGGCGTTCGGGGTCGGCTCCGGCGAGCGCCTGGAGCAATTGGGACTGCCGCGCTTCCTGTGTCTTCAGCGGTCCGGCGGCCAGCAGCGCCCACAGAGCCAGGACGGCGTACAGAGCCAATGCCGGGGGCGTCCGCGTCAAATCTGGATGGTATCACGCACGTTCCAGGGGCCGTGAAGGAAGCGTGCCCAGACGGCGTTCTCGGGCGGCGTTGACCTCGCAGCCGTACATCACGATCACGCTCACCATGTAGGTCCAGATCAGCAGCAGGATGACGGTGGAGATGTTGCCGTAGAATTCGCCGTAACGCGCCACCCGCTGCACATAGAAGGTAAACACGCCCGTGGTGGGCGCCAGCAGCGCCGCCGCAAGCGCCGCTCCGGGCAGGACGTCGCGCCATCGCTGGCGGCGGTTCGGCGCCACGTAGTATTGCACGGCCAGGATCAGCGTAAAGGTCGCCAGCGCGATCGCCCACCAGACCAGCCGGGAAGTCTCCGCCAGCCACCGGCCCTCGCCCAGCCGGCTGCCGGCCCACAGCTCGATCTGCTTGGAGAGGATGATGGCGACGTTGGCCGCCGTCATCGGGAAAATTGCCAGGAACACCAACAGCACCGCCACGGCGTAGTCTTCCCACAGCGACTGCCGGCGCGGGCTGTTGTAGGCTGCGCGAAATCCTTCCATCAGACTGCCGGTCAGATCGGCTGCAAAGATCACCGCCGCCAACCCGGCCAGAGTCAAGACCAGCGTCGAGCGATCGTCGGAAAACGACAGATACGAGACCAACAGGTTGTGGACTTCCGGCGGCAGCACGTTGCCCATCGCCTGCGACAGGTCCAGCATCGTCCGCGAGGCGTTGCCGCGAAACAGGATCGCCGCCACCACGATCAGGCCGGGGAACAGCGCCAGGGCCGCGGAGTAGGAGGCGGCTTTGGCCAGTAGGAAGCAGTTGTCATGGATCATCCCATGGAACGCTTCCGCCAGGGTTGCCGGGATCTCTCGAAGCCGAAGCAAGCGATTAGTCTCCGTGCGGACCGGGGATCATACCCCGAAACGATGATCGCACGGCTTCAGCAGGCAAGCTGTTCGCGCTCAATCCTCAGCCCCTGCAGGTCGCCCAACAACGCGGCGGCGATGCGGTCCTCCCGGAACCAGTCCACCGCGATCTCGCGGATCTGCTCGGCGGTCACCAGTTCGATCTGCTCGACCACCTCATCCAGCGTGAAGATCTTCTGAAAATACTTTTCCTGACGGGCCAGGTTCGACATGCGGCTGGAGGTCGATTCCAGGCTCAGCATCAGGCTGCCTTTGAGGTGATCCTTGGCGCGGCGCAGCTCGGCGGCGGGCACGAGATTGTCCTTGAGGTCGCGAAACTCGCGCATCACGTACTCAATCACCTTCGGCGTCGCCTCCAGAGAGGTGCCTGCGTAGACCGAAAGGCAGCCGGCGTCGGAGTACAGGCTCAGGTCGGAATAGACCGCGTAGGCCAGGCCGGCCCGCTCGCGAATCTTGAGAAACAGCCGCGAGCTGAAGCCGCCTCCCAGCAGGGTGCTCAGCACATAGGCGGCGAAGCGGCGCGGGTCGGCCATCGGGTGAGCCCCCACGCCCAGGTAAAGATGCACCTGCTCCAGTGACGGCTTGTCGCGCATCTGGATGCTGGGCGTGGGCTGCGGCGGGGCGGGCTCCGGGATGATCGCGCCGGCCGCCATGTGGCCGAACCGCTCCTCCACCTGCCGCACGAAGGCGTCGTGCTCCAGGCGTCCGGCGGCGGTCACCAATAGGTGGCCGGGATGGAAGGTGCGGTCAAAGAAGCGCCGCAGTTGCTGCTGCTCAAAGGACTGGATCGACCCCTTGGTGCCAATAATCGGCCGGCCCAGGGCGTTGCCGCGCCAAAAATTTGAGGAAAACAGATCGTGGATGAGGTAGTCGGGGTTGTCCTCATCCATCTTGAGCTCTTCGAGCACCACGCACTTTTCCTTCTCGATGTCGTCTTCGCGAAGCGCCG
Source organism: uncultured Bryobacterales bacterium (assembly GCA_964405625.1). Taxonomy (GTDB): domain Bacteria; phylum Acidobacteriota; class Terriglobia; order Bryobacterales; family UBA6623; genus RI-231. Next base: position 1,028 of record CAYOPA010000198.1, on the reverse strand, counting down.
GCCGGAGGGTCATGTCGGCGACAATGTCCAGCGCCACCGGCAGCCGCTCGTCGAGCACCTTAGCCGTGAAAGCGACGTTCTCCTTGGTAGTGAAAGCATCAAGATTTCCGCCGATGGCGTCGATCGCGCAGGCGATGTCCTCGGCCGAGCGCTCCTCGGTGCCCTTGAAGGCCATGTGCTCGGAAAAGTGGGTCAGGCCGTGATCGGCTTCGTCCTCGTGACGCGAGCCGCGCTCCACCCAGACTCCGACGGCCACCGAACGGACGTGCGGCATCTCCTCACTGATAATCCGCAAGCCGTTCGACAGCGTCGTCTTGCTCACGTTGGACCCGATCTGCTGGCGGATGTTCTCTGACATTTTCGTGGGCGATTTGATCCCTTCGATGCTAGCACCCGCCGCAGCGGCCGGCCCGGTACCATGGAGGGATGAGCGAAGCTCTTTTCGGACAGGAGCTTAGCGATCTTGAGGCGCTGATTGGCGCGCTTGGGGCGCCGCGCTTTCGCGCTAAGCAACTTTATACGGCATTGTACCGCGAGCGCCTGGGCGGGCTCGACGAATCCACCACGCTGCCCAAGAACCTGCGCGCCGCGCTTTCCGAGAATCACCCCTGGGGTCTGCCTGTCGCCACCAGGGCGGCGACCTCTCAGGACCGGACCGTGCGCTATCTGCTGGGGCTGGCCGACGGCAAGAGCGTCGAGGCCGTCTTCATCCCCGAAAGCCGGCGCGACACGCTGTGCATCTCCTCGCAGGTGGGCTGTCCGGTCGACTGCAAATTCTGCCTGACGGCGCTGCTGGGGCTGGAGAGGCATTTGACGGCCGGCGAGATCGTCGGCCAGACGGCGGCGCTGTGCCGGGCGCACGGGCTGGAGCCGCGCGACCGGCCGGTGAACATCGTGATGATGGGCCAGGGCGAGCCGCTGCTCAACCTCGACAACGTGATGCGCGCCGTCCGCCTGATGGCCGATCCCGAGGGCATGGCGATTCCGGTGCGCCGCATCACCGTTTCGACCTCGGGATCGGCCATCAG
>CAYOPA010000197.1:0-9315 GCA_964405625.1 uncultured Bryobacterales bacterium | reverse complement strand
AGCGCTGGGTCTGGTGGCGGCTGCCCGTTCCGCAAGAGCGGTCGGCCTCGATCGAGCGCCTCATCGACGCTCAACCGCCAGACCATGTTTGGCTCCAGCAAGAGCAGGCCGATCGGCTCGTCCGCATGATGACCCCGGTGAACCGGGCAAAGCTCGACGCGGCGCGGGCCGAAGGCCGACGCGTGGGGTTCCTGTACCGCAGGACTCGCGAAGGCCGGCAGCGGGCCGAGGTGCGCTTCGACGGCGTCGCCGGCTGCCTGCGAACGCCCGCCGGGGGCTCAAGCCGCCAGACGCTGGTGGATCTCGCCGGCGACGGCCCACGGATGCGCCTGCTGACGGCCCGCGAGGCGGCCCGTCTGATGGGCGCGCCGGACTCCTTCAAGCTGCCGGCGAGGTACAACCACGCCTACCACGCCATGGGCGACGGCGTCGTCGTCCCGGTGGTGCGCTGGCTGGACCGGCATCTACTGACGCCGTTGTGCGGGACTGAAGCTCGCCCCACATGAAATCCTGCATCTCTCTCCATCCCGCGACGGGCTCGTGGCGCAGGCGCCTACGCCTGCCGCCTCGACCCCCAGGTCGAGGCATGCGAATTACCCTCGGGAACGTCGGCTCGAAAGCCGACGCTGCGGGCTTCGTCAAAGCCCGCGCTACGGGCGCCTGCTCATTCCTGTGAAGCCTTGCTCCGGAACGCCCTATCCACGAACACCGGCAAGATCGGCACATCCTCCATCGGCCCCCGCCGGCTGGTCTGCACGTTGGCAATGGCGTCCACCACCTCCATGCCCTTGATCACGCGGCCGAACACCGTGTAGCCGTAGGCGTGGCCCGAACGGTTGAGGGTCTCGTTGTCGCCCAGGTTGATGAAGAACTGCGAGGTGGCCGAGTCCTTGCGCCCGTCGCGCGCCATTGCCACCGTGCCCCGGTCGTTGGTCAGCCCGTTTTTCGTCTCGATCGGCACGGGCGCCATTGTCGGTTTCTGTTCCAGCTCCGGCGTAAAGCCCCCGCCTTGCACCACGAACTTTGGGATCACGCGGTGGAAGATCGTGTCGTCGTAGTAGCGCATGTCCACGTAGCGCAGGAAGTTCTCGACCGTCAGCGGCGCGTGCTCGGGGAACAGCTCGATCTTGAGGGTCCCCTTCGAGGTCTCGATCTCGACCACCGGATTCGAGTCTCCCCATAGCGCCGTACAGCCAAGCAGGAACAGAACCAGGACTCTCATCGCCGTCTGCCCTGGATTTTACCGCCTCGCCGACGCTATTGCTGGCCCGCCAGGATCGTTTCGGCGTACAGCAGGTCGCCGGTCACGCCGTCGTAATACTGGAAAACCACCTGTGGCCGCTTGTAGGGAACCCAGGCCGGCCGCCTGCTATCGCGGTCATTGCGAAAGACGTTGTTCACGTTGACCACTCCGTAGACCACCCGGTTGCGCAGGTGGTTCGGCGTCTCGGGCGTAATGTAGGTGGACCAGCGGATGTCCACGGGCCGTCCGAAGGAATCGTAGCGCCCGTTGATCGGCCGGCCGCCTTCGCTGGTAACCGGGTGGTTGCCGGAGTTGTGCGGCCCGGATGCGAATTCCCAGACGTTGTCGGTGATCTTGATGGCGAAGCTGTTGTGCAGGTCGCCGGTCAGCACGAAGACCGGCTTGCCGAGCGTGCTCCAAAACTCAATCAGCTCCTCGCGCTCCTTCAGGAAGACGGTCCAGGCGTCGTCCTTGTTGGGAGGCGCCCCGGCTGTATCGTTCGTCCCGCCTACATGCGGGATGGTAAAATTGACCGACGAGACGATGAAGAACATCTCCGCCGTGCTGGCCTTCATGTCGATCCGCAGCCAATCCTTTTGGCGTTGGCCCAGCATGGACTTGTCGGCCCGCCGGTTCTCCACGTCGTGCATCTCCCGGTACGTGCGCGTATCGAGGAACAGGATCTCAGCGTTGGCGACGCGCTTCTTCCAGTACGAGCGCCGCCCGATCGAATACGACGACTCGCCGGCGGCCTGGAATGCGGGCCGCACGCGGAGTTGGTCGTCGTTGAGAACCTCGACGATCTCGTAAACGCCCGCGTTCGGATCGCCGCCCTCGGTATCGCTGACGCCTGTCATCACGCCGGCGTCAGCCGTCCCCCAATGGATATGCAGCGAGGCCGCCTCGTCGAGCTTGAGGTGGTCGAATCGAGCGCGGTTGTCGGTCAGGATATCCCCGCCGGCTTCCACCTCGGCCTTGCCGTACAGGATGTCCTGCGTGGCGCCGACCTCGTTGGCCCACCCGAGATAGTCGTACCAAGCGGCAACGCCGATGTCGCGAAAGACCGCGCGCCGGTCGCGGCGGCCGATCTCGCCGGAGCCGTAGACGTCGTTGAGGATTTCGTGGTCGTCGAAGGTGAAGTAGTGCGGCATGTAGCGGTGGAAGTCCGCCAGCGGGACGCCGCGGTCCAGGTAGAGCTTGTAGTTTTCCCAGACGCCCGCGATGGTCGGCATGATCTCGAGCTTGCGCGGGACGCGGCCCACGGCGGGCTGTTCGCGCTGCATCCACTGGTCGGCGGAAAACTCGCGCTGCTCTTCGTAAAGCCAGTCGCCATTGAGGATCGAGAAGTCGATCTTGCTCTTGCGGTCGTCGCGGATCAGCTCGCGTCGCATGGTCTGATAGGTCGGCAGCTCGGCGTTGAAGGGGCTGCCCGAGCCCGTCATTTGGTTGTTGCCGCAGGCGAACTCAAAGGCGAAGTTGAACAGGCCGCGGGAGTTGTATTCGTCGTCGATGATGTCCGGCGGCGCCGGCAGGGTGTGGAAATGGCCGGTGAGGGGCGAATCCGGGTCGGGGGTGGGCTTGGTGGAGACTTGGTAGAAATACTTCGTATTCGATGTCAGCGTGGTGATCTCGACGAAGCCCGTGTTGTCGTTCTCGCCGCTGGTCGTTCCAGGGTAGGAGGTGAGCAGCTTGTCGGGCGCCGTGCCGTGGAAGACATGGAACTCTCCCGGCCTGGAAGTACGCACCCAGACGCCGATGGAAGTCGCCCCCAGGCGCCCGAGCATCGGCCCATGGGTGATGGCCAAGCCGTCGGGGGCAGCGGCGGCGGGCGGGGAGCCGCCGGAACCGCCGCAGCCGGCCAGGGCGAGGACGAGAAGAGCCGTGAGCGTAGTGCGAAGCGCCAAACCGCGAGGTTAACACGAGAACAGACCATGCCGACTATGCGATCATCCATTCGAAACTATGGATTCTGAGTGCTATGCCGCGCTGACAGGCGACCTCATTCGCTCCACCAAGTTGAGCCAGGGCAAACTTGAGCTCGCGCGGAACACTCTGATTAGCGCGTCTGAAGCTCTGGGCGGCTGGGAAGGCGGGTTCCTTGTCGGCGGTCTGGAGTTTTTTCGAGGCGACTCGTGGCAGCTGCTGCTCCGTCACGGACCCAAAGCATTACGAGCGGCGGTCTATCTGCGCGCCAGCCTGATCTCGTCCGGTCTCAGTGACACGAGAGTGTCGATAGGGCTCGGAAGCGTGGAGAAAATTGAGCCCAGAATCTCCCTCTCCACCGGCGAAGCGTTCGTCCTGTCCGGTCGGGGCCTGGATGCAATGCCACGCCGCGCGCGGCTGTCAATCCAGGCTCCGAAGTCATTCGATGCGCCGTCGGATTGGCTCCGGGTTGTGGCGGCCCTCTATGATGCTTTGATCGCCAAGTGGACCGCTCGTCAAGCCGAGGTTTTGCGGATCGCGATTGACCCTCGTGAACCGGATCAGCAGGAGATCGCTGAGATCCTCGGTAAGGGCGTTTCGCGTCAATCGGTTGCGAAGACCTTGGACCGGACGGGATGGCGCGCCATTCAAGAGACGCTGAGGACGTTTGAGGGCGCACGATGCCGACGGCTTTGATAGCTCGACGGCCGAAATGCAACCTCTGGCGGTTGCATTTCAGAATGCAACCCCTGGCGGTTGCACTTCGAGGCCAGGGCCGCAAACCTCGGTGATCCGAACATCCGCAATGACCGCCACGCTGACAGTCTTGTTCTCTGCCCACTTGGCCGGCAACCTTCTCGCGGAGCGATATCTGTCATTCGGCAAAGGACGCAGCTTCCTCAATCCACTGAGCCGCGCCATCGCCGTGGTCGCTCTGTCCGCCACACTGGCAGGGGCTTCGGACCCGCGATTTCTGGCGACCCTCCTCGCCACACATGTCGCCCTAGCGCCAGTCAAAGTCCTCAATCCGCCCCGGTCGCTTCCAGTCCTGGCCCTGAACGGGCTTATCCGATGGACGGCAATTGTTGCATTGTCGGCCTCGTTCGAGGATGCCTTCGCAAACGGGTGGTGGGCGAGCCTCCTGACTCAGGAGCTTCAACAAAGGTACCTCGCGACGCTATGCGTGATCTCAGGAGTCGTCCTAAGTCTCCCGGTCGGCGGGGCGATGATAGCGCTATCCGTTAAGCAATTCACGCCCCAACTCGGCGCTTTCGCGCTGCAAGGGCTCACCCACGGCGGTACGTACATCGGCTGGCTTGAGCGATTCCTGATTGGCTTGCTCGTCTTCATCCATCAGCCCGCCGGCGTAGGTTTCCTAATCACCGCCAAGTCAATCTTCCGATTCGCCGAGATTAAGGACTCCCGTCAACGGCGGCTGGCTGAGTACATCATCATCGGAACATTCATGAGCTTCGCCTGGGGACTGCTGGTTGCGATGGTCACCCTGGCAGCGGTCGAACACTGGCTCCCCCCATCCGTCCCAATGCGCTAAACTCACGCCCAGCAATGTCTGAATCGAGCAATCGCCGCCACTTTGTTCGCGAAGCCGCCGCGGCCGCCGGCGTGGCGGCCGGCGCCGCGGTGCTGGGCGCCCCCGCCATCGCGGCCAACCCCAAAAGCCCCAACGACCGTATCCGCGCCGCCATCGTCGGCCTGCGTGGACGCGGGCGCTCGCACATCAAAGCCGTGCACGACCTCGAAAAGCGCGAAAACGTGGAGATCGCCGCCTTCTGCGACATCGATGAAAACGTCCTCGCCGAACGCCTGAGCGACTACGAAAAGCTGTCCGGCCGGCGCGTGCCGAAAACCGCCGTGGACATGCGCAAAGTGCTCGACGACCCCGATATTGACGTGGTCTTCTTTGCCACGCCGAACCACTGGCACTCGCTCGGAACGATCTGGGCCTGCCAGGCCGGCAAGGACGTTTATGTCGAAAAGCCCCTGTCGCACAATGCGTTCGAGGGCCGTCAAGCCGTCGCCGCCGCCCGCAAGTACGACCGCATCGTGCAGCATGGCACGCAGAACCGTTCGTCGCCCGAGATCATCGAGGCGGTCGAGCAGCTCAAGGCCGGCCTGATCGGCGACGTCTACATGGCCCGCGGGCTGGCCTTCAAGTGGCGCAACGCGATCGGCCGTCATGAGGAAGGCCCCGCGCCGGAAGGCGTGAATTACGATTTGTGGAAAGGCCCCGCTCCGGATCGGCCCTACTCGAACCTACGGCTGCACAACAAGTGGCACTGGCAGTGGGACTACGGCAACGGCGAGCTCGGCAACCAGGGCGTGCATCAGCTCGACATCATGCGCTGGGCGCTGGACCTGGACCTGCCGACGCGCGTGCAGTCCATGGGCGGCAAATTTGTCCACGACGACGACCAGGAGACGCCAAACGTCCAGATGGCGCTGTACGAGTTCGCGGGCAGCAACGTGACGCTCAATTTCGACATCCGCCCCTGGATTTCGAACGTCGAGGCCGGCATCGGCGAGGAGTTCCCCACCCACGGCGTCTGCACCGGGCTGATCTTCTACGGCTCGGAGGGCTACATGGTGCTGCCGCACTACGCCGCCTACTACACCTACCTGGGCAAGCAGAAGAAGAAGGGGCCGTTCGCCGAGGACCCGACCGACAAGATCAAGGACCAGCCGCACTTTGACAACTTCATCAAGGCCGTCCGCAGCCGCCGTCCGGGCGACCTGACGGCCGACGTGGAAGAAGGCCACAAGTCGTCGCTAATGGCCCACTTGGCCAACATCAGCTACCGCGTCCGGCGGCAGATCGACTTCGATCCGGCCACCGAAGAGATCCGCGGCGATGAAAACGCCTCGAAGCTGCTCACGCGCACCTACCGCGCCCCGTTTGTTGTACCGGAGAACGTTTGATGTCAGGTTACGCTCGTCTCGCTTTGGCTGCCGCTTTGATTACGGGCTGCGGCTCCGCGCCCTCCCCCGCCTCGGAGTGGATCACATTGTTCGACGGCGCGAGCACCAGCGCCTGGATGGGCATGGACCGCACGCCGTTTCCGTCACAGACCTGGGTGGTCGAGGACGGGCTGCTCCGCACCACCGAGGACGGCTCGGGCGGCGACCTGCGCACCATCGATGAGTATCGCGACTTCGAGCTCGTCTTTGATTGGAAGATCGGCCCCGGAGGCAACAGCGGCGTCAAGTACGGGGTGCAGGAGGAGTGGATCTCCGCCAGCTTCAAGCCGGACCTGCCGCGGGAGCGCAAAGCCCAAGTCCGGTTGCAGGCCGTGGGTCTGGAGTACCAGATGATCGACGACGACGCGCTGGATCACTCCAAGCCTGACTGGGAGCTTTCGGCCACCGGGGCGGTCTACCTGCTGGCCGCGCCGCCGTCGAAGAAGGTCAACCCGCCGGGCGAGTGGAACTCCTCGCGGATCGTCATGAAGGGCTCGACGGCGGAGCACTGGCTCAACGGCGAGAAGATCCTGACGGTCGAGCTCGGCTCAAAGGAGATCTTGGAGCAGGTGGAGCGGACGAAATTTCGGAAAATGTCCGGCTACGGACGGCCGGGCGAGGGCGCTATCGTGCTCCAGCACCACGGCAAACCGGCCTGGTTCCGCGGCATCAAGATCCGGCGCCTGTAGGGGCGACCGGCAGGCCGCCCAAGCCCGCACGATGTCCCGGACCCCCGTGGCGCGGGCTTGAGGAAAATACAGAGTTTCAGGAAGACGGACACGAATGTCCGTCTCTACTAGTTCTGGCGGTCTTCCGGCCGCCCTACGCTTCATCCCAGCTTCGCCGCCAGCTCCGTTAGCGTTGGATTCCCCTCGGCCCGCACGCGGTAGGCGTAGCGGCGCCGCGGATCCGAATCCCGCTCCAAGTGGTAGCCGCCCTCGCCAAACAACCGATCCAGCGCCGCAACCATCCCCGGTCGCAGGGCCTGGTCGGTGGCGTCGTTGTTCGGGCACTGCAGACGGTCATTGATGGACACCAGCCAGTCGCCGCCGCGGACCGTGAGCGCAGCCGGGAACTCCGGCTCGGAAACAAGCTGCGTCGCCATCGCCAAATGCCGCCGAAGCGCCTCCACAAACCGCTGCTCAATCGAGCCTTCCAGCCCTTTCTGCGTCTGCACCAGGATACCGACGCCCGGCTGGTTCGTGTCGACGGCGATGCGGTCGCGTTTGCCGGCCATCAGGACCGCTGGCCCCTGCTTCATGTGCGCGTAGTCGGCCAGATCCACCCAGTCCGACGGGTGGTCGGTCTGCTGCCGCCAGCGGTCAAACACGGTCAGCACGGGCTCCAGGCGAACGTTGGCCGGGCCGTCGAGAAACACTTTCAGATCGATGCGTTGAAGATCCATGTTGGTACTCGGATAGGGAGGGGACAGCCAACCGGTGGCTGTCCCCGATCGATGGATGGCGGCGAGGCCTAGCTGCCCGCCTTACTGTAGACGTCCTGGGCCGCTTCGATGAACAGCGTCGCCTCTTCCACCCGCTTGCGGGCGACGTCGAGGCTGTGGCCGTTGCTCTCGGTGGACGAGCGGAAGTAGTTCTCGGCAAAGGGCTTCCAGAAAGCGCCGGTGTCGTAGAAGTGCTTCTTGAACTCCGCCACGCGGTCGTACTTGTCGCTCAGCCACAGGCCGCGCGTAAACAGCAACGCGTCGGCGGCCTTATTCTGGGCTTCGAGCGATTTGGCCGACGCCTCGTCCGCCTTGCCGCTCTCCAGCGCGAGGGTCGCCTCAAAGTTCAGCCGGTCCGCGTCCGAGAGCAGGAACTCGGCCTGATCGACCACCTCGCCGGCGCACTCGCCCACGCCGACGCTCTTTTTGTATTCCCAAGTCTGGCGGCTGTCGATGTAGATGTCGGGGTTCTCCTCAAACGTCGGCATCTCGGCCAAGTCCGCCAGCGCCTCCTTCATGCGGGCCCGGCCGACGCGCTCCACGAACTCGCCAAAAGTTTCCGAGCCTTCCTTTTCGCTGTCGTAGATGTCTGTCAGCCGGCGGATGGCGTCGGGCACGCGCTTGGACGGCACCTTGCCCACGGCCAAGCCGTAGCTCTTGGCGTTGCCGTCGGTGGTCCCGCCCAGCACGACCTGAAAGACCGGCGCGGCGTGCTGGCCCTTGCGTTGCACTGACCCGAAGAATCCCAGGTCGGCGATATGGTGCTGGCCGCAGGAGTTGAAGCAGCCGGAGATCTTGATCTTCAAGTCTTTGCGGTCCGCCAGATCGCTCATGCCGTTGGAGAACTTCTCGTGCAGCACAGCCGCTAAGCCGCGCGATGACGAGATGCCCAGCTTGCAGGAGTCGGTGCCGGGACAGGCCGTGATGTCCTTCAGGCGGCTCGCTCCGAGCTCGGCCAGATCCAGAGCCTTGAGCCCTTCATAAAAAGCCGGCAGGTCCTCGTTGGACACCCAGCGGACGATGATGTTCTGGCTCACCGTCAAGCGAACGGTGTCCTTGACGTACTTGCGGCACAGGTCCGCCAGCGCGCGCATCTGGTCCGAGCTGATGTCGCCCAGCGGCAGAAACACTTCGACCATCGAATAGCCGGCCTGCTTCTGGGGCGAGACGTTCGAGTCCAGCCACTTGAGCAGGTCAGGGCCGGCGTTTTCCGGAATCGCCAGCTCCGAGGGGTTCTTGAGCGGCTGGTCCGAGAGCGCCGCGCGAGCTTTGTCAAGCTGCGCTTCCCACGCCGGGTCGAACGGCAGCTTGCCGAGCTCTTCCTCCACCCGCCGCTGAAACTCCTCAAAACCGACCTTCTCGACCAAGAACTTCAGGCGGGCTTTGGCGCGGTTGAGCTTCTCGCCGTCGCGGCCGAAGACGCGTGCGATCGCCTGCGCCAGCGGCAGCATCTTGTCCGCCGGCACGAAGTCGCTGTACAGCTTCGCCTGATAGGGCAGTGCGCCCAGGCCGCCGCCGACCCAGACCTCAAAGCCCTCCACGCCGTCGCGCACCTTGGCGATGGCGCCCAAATCATGCAGCCGGGCCAACCCGCAGGCGTTGTCCTCGCAGCCGGAGTAAGCGATCTTGAACTTGCGGCCGAAATTCTGCGCGTCCGGGTGCCGCAGCATGAAGTACGCCATCGCCCAGGCGTGCAGGGTCACGTCGAATGGCTCGTCGACGCAGACGC
>CAYOPA010000196.1:5622-9324 GCA_964405625.1 uncultured Bryobacterales bacterium | reverse complement strand
CGACGACGGCTGGGCGGCCGCCTACTTTGACGCCCTCGCGCGCACGGACGGCCCCGCGAGAGCGTACTTCACGCAGCCGGACCGGATGCAGCGGTTCTATGGGGCGTTGCGCGGCCGGGTCACCAGCCCCGGCCCGGCCCGGCCGATTTTCCGAGCCACGGCCGACTTGTTGCTGCTGACGGCGCGGCTGGCTTTCGACGGCTCGGGACGCCCGCTGGTGCCCGGTGGCGTGGAAGTCTGGCGGGACCTGTTCGTCAAGCACCCCCACGGCAAGTACGACGGCAAGCTTACCAAGTCAGCGAGCGGCTGGTCCACGCCCGAGGACGTGATTGAGGCGCTGTTCGCGCTCTCGCGCAAGGTTGTGGAAAACGAGCCGCTGAAGATCTACCTGGCCGTCTCCAACATCGAGCGACGCCGCCAGACGCCGCTCGAAAAGGCGACGGTGGAGCGCATGATGCTGGCGTATCCGGGCTTCGGCGATCAGTTCGTGCTCTTCACCGAAGCCAAGCTCAGCGACGCGGTGATGCTCGACTACCTGGAGTCAGCCGAGCAGGTGATGAAGATCTCGCGGACCAGCCGCCGAGCCGATGCCATCGGAACCTTCCAAGCGCTGACCGGAATCTGGCAGATTCTGGCGCGCCACGGCCAGATTCCGGCCTCCCAGGCTGAAGCGACCTTGCAGAAACTGCTGGCGCCGTTTGGTGAGATCAACAACGACGAGAAGGTCTTTGAGGCGGGCCGCGACGGCGTCTTGACGCTGCTGGCCGCAGCCGGCGTTCCGGCTAGCGCCTCGCCGCAAGACTCGCTCATCGCCTTGCTCGCAGGCAGCCCAGGCGCTGGGGAACAGGCCGCCCACGCCGAAGTACGGCAGCGGCTCGACACCCTGTTCGCCCGCCAACGTTTGGTTTCACTCAAAACCCTGTTTGACCTGGCCGATAACCTCGAGCGCGTCTTGCGGGGGGAGACGCTCAACATCGCGATGGCCAACCGGCTGGCGGAGTCGATCTCCGAGGTCAACCTGCCGCAGGCGCAGCTTTCCACGCAGGAGGCCAACATCTTCTCACAGGGCGACTGGGTGACCAACCACATTCGGGCGCAGCAGACGCTCAACTTGCAGCGTTCGGTCGATCGCGCCCAGGGCAACCCGGATTCGCTCCGCCAGATTCGCGGTGAGGTTGCGGGTGTGCTGCGCGACTCGCTGGTGGGGTTGCTGTACAGCTATTACTCGCCGCCGGGCGCGGAGCTGATCCAGTCAAACCCGCTGTTCGTGCGTAGTCATGATTTTCTCGGCCCCGACCAGCGCTCGAGCTGGAAGAACGCCAAGCTACAGGGCATGGGATGGCCGTCGAGCGCGGGCGGCAAGCTGAGCGGTTCGCTGATCGGCCTTCCCTACGCGCTGGCCGACACCGAACAGAACTTCCTGATCCCGACCGAGCGGCAAGCGTTGATCTGGCAGGACTTGGCGCCGCAGATCCTGATCGGGGCCACGGTGCCGCGCTGGTGGGGCGTCAGCACGAGCGAGCTTCATTTCGTCGGCTTGCACGTGCGGATGGGCCGCGCCCTGGCCGCCGCATCAGCGTTTGATTCAGCGCTGGCGGCCAAGGTCAAGTCGGCGCTGCGCGTCCGCGTCGAGCCGAACAGGCTGTGGATGATGGAGAACGCCCTCCAGCGCGGCGCCATGGATGAAGGCGTTGACACGCTCGCACCGGCGGAGCTGTTCGACCTCAGCCGCCGCCTGCTGGCGGACGAGCCCGCCCTAGCGGCGGACCACGGAGCGCCGTTTGAAGCGGAGATCCGCCGGCTTGCGGTTGCCGAGCCCAAGTTGCTCGCTTACGAACGGATCGGGGCGCGGTTCGGGACGCCCCATCCGGCGCTTTCCAGCTCTTATGGGCTCGAGCTGCTGAACCTGCCGCTGTTCCCCACGATGATGGGCTACTCCAGCCGAGTGCTGGCCGAAAGCTTCGAGTCGACCAACTTGTATTGGGCGACGCTGGCTGACGAGGCGCACCTGGAGCCGGCTTTCCTGAACCTGCGGGTTCCGGAATGGACGAAACAGTCGATCGAGCGCATCTTTGCGACACACCTGGACGATTGGCCCGCCCTGTTGCGGTCGATGCGCATCGTCGCTGAACGACAAAGAGGACAAAGTCGCGCCATGCTCGATTCCGCCATGCGCGCGTCTCGCTGAGAGGTTGGAAATCCATGCAGAATCGTCGAAATTTCTTAATTCGCACCTTACCCGCCGCCGGGCTGGCGGCGCTGTCCCCTTCGGAGCTGCTGCTGGGCCAGAGCTTCTCGGACGATCAGGCCCTGTTTCGCGTGGAAGTCGATCTGGTGGTGCTCAACGTGGCCGTGACCGACCGGCGGGGCGGCTACGTCCGCGGCCTCAAGCCCGCCGATTTTCGGGTGCTCGAGGACGGCATCTCACAGAACCTTGCGGCGTTTGGCGAGGGCAGCGCGGCGCCCACCAAGGTCACCGATCTGGAGGTCAGAGGTACGACCGACGCGGCGCGGGCCGACATCGGCGACACCCTGGACCTGCCGGTGGGCGAGTCCTTCGCGGGCGCCAACGTCTTTATCCTTTTCGATACCAGCAACTTCATGTATCGCAGCTTCGTTTACGCGGAAGACGCGATCGCCGACTTCATCCGAGGGCTCGAAGAGGCTGATTCGGTGGCGATGTACGGATTCAGCCGGAACCTCACCCGGCACGCCGCCCTCACCGACGACCGCTTGGAAGCCATCAAGGGTCTGCGCCGTTCCGTGGCCGGCGATGCGACGGCGCTCTACAACGCTTTACTGTTGACCCTGCGCGACGCCGCCAAGGTTTCCGGCCGCAAAGTCGTCATCGTCTTCTCGAACGGTCCCGATACGGCTTCCACCGTCGGTCCTGACGACGTTGGCGCCATCGCCGAGGACGAGGGCATCCCGATCTACGTGATCTCGACCAAGGACCTCAACAAGGACCCCATCTCGTCGAACGCCTTCCGGCGCATCACCGCCCGCACCGGCGGCCGCGCCTATTTTGCCAAGACGTGGCAGAGGCAGTCCGAGGCGTTTGTGAATATCCGCGAGGAGCTCGGCAGCAGCTACACGATGGCCTATTACCCACAGCCCAACCCGAACCGGAGCTGGCGGAATATCGAAGTCGAGCTACACGGCGAAGAGCTGCGCCGGTATCGCGTGCGGACGCGTAGCGGCTATCGGCCGAAGATTTGAAGCTGTTGTGGCGCACGGCTAAGCCGTGCGCCACATGTCTCAATTCTCAGTTGGCCCAAACGGGGCTCGACCAAGCTTTCACGGTGTTGACCTGCTCAACCCGCAAATAGTAAAAATCTCCCGGTGCGAGCTTCTCTCGATGCTCGTAGTCGTACTCCACATCCATCGGGGCGTCCACGCCGATCAGCTCCGCCTCCAAGGTGAATGCGGGCGCCACGCCCATCTTCTCCATGTACGGATGTCGGACTTCGGGCGACGCCGGCGCGGTCACGCGGTAGAAGCCGTCTCGCCGGAGCCGGTCGAGCGGGATCTCCAGCTCGTGGACGCCCCATTTGGGGTCATCGCGCCGGAAGCGCAGCGTCGGACCCTCGACCTTCGAGATGTCGAGTAAAACCCCGTCGCGGTCATTGGATGTCGTCGCATTGTGGAAGACGACGCCGTCGCCGTCCTGGTCCACGCTCTCAAATGCGTTGTCTTGGTCGA
>CAYOPA010000196.1:0-5612 GCA_964405625.1 uncultured Bryobacterales bacterium | reverse complement strand
TATTGCAGCAGCTCCAGCCTGCCTGAAGAGGCCCGCAACTCGCCGCGAGCCATCGACGTGTTAGCTCGCCGCTGGTAGTCGTTGTCGCCCCAGACCACCCGCAGCAGCGCCGAGCCGGGGTTCCGCGCGGGCGTCATTGAGTGGATGACCTCGTTGTTCTTGATCAGATCGACGCGTAGTATGGCTTGCTCTCCCGAGACGCGGGCTTCGATCTTGGCCGAATCGGACTTGTAGCGCGGGATCTCCCCGCCCATCGGCTCGCCGTTGACTCGGAAGTCCAGCAGCATGCGCGTATTCCCGGTCACGCCGTAGGTCTGGCGGTCCACCATGGAGGCCCACAGGTCCTCACGTTCGTTCGAATCCGCGTAGACGCCGGTGAGCGGGTTGGTCATGGTGTAGATGAGCCCAGGGTTGGAGTAGCCCCACGAGACGGTATGGTTGTCCGCCGAGGCGGTGGCGGCCAGCCGTTGCCCGCTGGCCAGATGCTTTTGGTACGACTCCTCAAAGACGCCGTGGACCGAGGCGATCTCAAACAGCCGCTCCAGCCGAGGGTCGGTCTCGTGCTCCCAGTCCGGCGGACCGCCGCCGATGTGCGGAATCACCAAAGCGCGCTTGCCGGTTCGCCGCAGAATCTTCATCATGTCGCCCACCGGCGCGCGCCACGAATCCGGCTCCAGGTCGATCGCGGTCGGGGCCTCGTCATCGGCGTAGATGATGTTGTGGTGCCCTCCGGCGGCCGTCCCCACCGAGTGCTCGTAGCCCAGGATAGGCGTGAAGCCTTTCCAGCCCTTCATGACCTTGACGCCTTCGATGAGCTGCGGCCAGAAATTCTTGGCGTACTGCCGCTCCAGCCCGAAGCTCGGTCCCGTGGCCTGCAAGCCGGTCTGGTGCGGCGTGACCGCGCCGAAGTCCAGCAGCCCTACCCGCCGCGCCAACAGGTAGAGCTCGATCGGCACGCCCCGGCCGTCGTGCAGGTAGGCGTGCTGGTGCAGGTCGCCGAAGTAAATCCGTTTGCCGGGCGTACGCCGCACCCAGATCGGGTTGCTGACGCCTTCCACGCCGCCGTCGGCCGTCCGTACAGTGATGCGGACGACCCCTTCCTTGGCCGCCACGACGTTGTCGGCCACGTAGTGCATCAGATCGGGGTCGTACTCGAGCTCGCTGGACGCGGCGCCGTCGGACTCCATCCGCAGGCGCAGGTTCTGGTAGTCCTTGGCCAACGAAAGCCACTCGTCGGTCGGCACGACTTCGACCGAAAACGGCTCCCGCAACCCGACGATCCCCGGCGCCTTGACCCGGAGCTTCGCCAGAGGGCCGCCGATGACCTTCATGTAGGCGTCGCCGCCGTAGCCCAGGACTTTTTTGTCCTCGGGCCGGGTAAAGGCGACGCGCAGGTTGAATAGGTTTTCGGCGTAGAACTGCATCCGTACGCCGTCGGTTCCGCCGATGTCGAAGTAGACCTTGTCGCCTTTCTTGAGCGCGCCGCGCCGGACGATCAGCCCGGCGATCTTGCGATAGGGGAAGACGGGATGCTCGTTGCGCTGCACATTGTTGGGGAACTTGACGGTCTCGATCTCCACGTCGGCCGCCGTCGTCTCCACGCCGAAATGGGCCGGCTGATCCGGGCTGTCGACTTGCAGCTCCTCCATGTCGGAGGTGAAGTGCTTCCAGATCTCTATCGAGTCTCCTACACCGGCGCCGAGCTCGCCCAGGGTGTACTCGATGCGGATGCGATGTCGCCGGCCCATCTCGACCACGGGCGGCGTCAGCAGCTTGACCTCGCCGTGCAGCGGAAACTCAGGAGGGAACCAGCCTCCGGGCCGGTATTCGATCCGGGCCTTGGCTGGATCGGGACGGTTCGCCCAGACGGCGACGGCGGCCAAGCCGATCAACAGAAAGACGGTGAGCAGGTGAGGGCGGCGCAAAGCGTCTCCATGATACACATCACGGTCGCTGCTGCTTTCAGTCGTCGGGTGATTCCAGCGGTTCGGGCTTCGGCATCAGGGCCCCCAGGCCGACCAGCGCGAGCTCCACCAGCAGCGCGAAGAAGCGGACGCCCACCGCCAGGGTAAAGGCCGGACCTTCGGCCATCACACGCGTCAGCAACAAGCCCATCGCCCCTTCGCGCACGCCCATTCCGGCCGGAGCGATCATCGTAAGCGTGCCGATCAGCCAGGCGACGGCGTAGCTTGATCCCAGGTAGGCGGCTCCGCCGGGCTCCATTTCCAAAATTCCGTGTGCAAACAGCGCCACGCCCGTGCATTGCAATAGCCAGCCGACCACGTACATCGCCCAGATCCCCAGCAGTTGCGACCAGCCGATATCCAGCGGAGTCCACGGCTGCCTCAGCCGCTCTGCCAGGAACCCCGCCCAGGCGTTGAAGATCTTCGGATGCACCACTAGGATCGAGACGACGGGAAACGCCAGCAGCACGACTTGGTGATAAGCCTGCATGCCCGGAAACGCCTCTTGCAGCGTCCACAGAGCCGGGATGATCGCCGCCAGCGTGGCCAGCACCATATCCACGATCGTGGCCGCCATGCAGGCCGAAGCTGACACATGCCAGCGTTTGATGAGATAGATCCGGCTCAAGAACTGCCACACCGCGCCGGGAACGTAGCGGCTCAGCTCGCTTTGCCGGTAGACGCCATAGACCGCTAAGTAGGGTACGGGGCGGCCGAAGCGGTTCAGAATGATGTTCCAACCCAGCGGCCGGGCCAGATACCAGGTCGAGCTGAGCAGGGCCGCGCCGAGGATGTAAAAAGGTGAAAACTGCCAATCCGCGTCGCGAACCTGCTCCCAGTTGGTATGGATCACCCGCCCGACGAAGTACGCGACGATGAGCGGAACGCCAAACTTCAGGACCTTGGCGATCTTTCTAATCAAGGCGCTCCTCAACCACGTACTGCGCCGGCGGATCGTCCCGCAACGGCCGCGCGATCACGACTTCCGCCACCCACCCCGCCGCCATCAACACAACCCCGGTCAGAGCGAAGACCGCCGACTTCAAACCCAGCGCCCAGGCCATCCAGCCCAGCGCCCAAGCTCCCGAACCGCCGCTCGCCGCAGCCAGGAACGTGGCCGTCAAGGCCGTCACGACTGAAAAAAACACGCACGCCAGCGCCGCCCAGCCGAAGCCGTGCGCCGGACGGTGGCGGTACTGCGTATGCAGCAGGACCGTGATCAAATCCACAAAACCCTTGAACAGCCGGCTGACTCCGTATTTCGAGCTGCCGTGCCGGCGCGCCTGGTGGCGCACCTCGATCTCGCCGACTTCGTAGCCGTCGGCGGCGATCAACGCTGGGATGAAGCGGTGCAGCTCGCCCCAGATCCTCAGGTTGCGGGCCACCTCGCCCTGGTAGCACTTGAACCCGCAGTTCATATCGTGCAGGTCAAGCTTTGTCAGCTTGCGGACCACAAAGTTGAACACCCGCGAGGCGACGACTTTGTTGAGCGGGTCGTGGCGCTTTTTTTTGTAGCCCGTGACCATGCCGTAGCCGCGCTGCATCTCTTCCAGGAACCGCGGAATCTCGGCGGGATCGTCTTGCAGGTCGCCGTCGAGTGTGAAAACGATGCGTCCCCGCGTGATGGCGAAGCCCGCCATCAGCGCGGCGGCCTTGCCGAAGTTGCGGCGGAAGCGGATCAACCGGATGCGGCCGGGTTCCGCAATCTCGGTCAGGCGGCGCCAAGTCTGGTCGCTGGAGCCGTCGTCAACGAAAATCAGCTCGCAGGCGTCGCCGAGCTCGGCCAGAGTGCGTCGGGCCAGCTCATGCACGTCCGCTTCTTCGTTGTGGACGGGGATGACGACCGAGTAAGTGGGAGTGGCTGCGCCGGGCATCGGAAGGGCCGATTCCCGAGTGTAACGAAATCCGGAGCCCTCCGCCTTCTCCCCAGTTGCGGCTCAGCGAAACCCTTCATGGCCCCAAGTCCGTCTAATCTCAGTAGAATGACTGCAACTCGTTCGGCAACAGAGAGGCAAACTATGACTTTCGAACACTCCCCGGCAGCCGATCGGCGCCGGCTCACGGGACAGTCCGGGCAGGCGGGAGTGCCGCCGGTCGCGATCCTGATGCTCGTGCTGATCGCCGCCTTAGTGGGCTCCACCGCTTATCTCTTCATGGAGATGAAGAACGCCCGTACCGAGGCGGCCGAGCAGATTCAGTTGATTCAGGAGCAGATCGCCCAGCTCGAAGGCTCGGTGAACCGCACCTCGCGCGTCGTCGACACCAGCGTGAACGAGGTGCGCGGCATGGTACAGCAGGCTGAGACCAAGATCGATCAGAAGGCTTCGCAAGTGGAGCAGCGCGTTTTGGGTCGCACCACCACGCTGGCCAAAGAGATCGAGCAGACCAAGCAGCAACAGCAGCAGGCGATGGCCGAGGTTGGCGGAAGGCTGAGTCAGATCAACGAGGTCGCCTCCCAGACCGACTCCAAGGTCGGCGCACTGGCGGGCCGGGTCGATTCGGTCAAGACCGAGCTGACCGATACGCAGGCCGAGCTCGAGCGCGCTGTTGCGGATCTGACCACCGTTCGCGGCGACCTGGGCGTGCAAAGCGGTTTGATCGCAACGAATTCGGGCGAGCTCGATTCGCTGAAGCGGCTGGGGCAGCGCAACTACTTCGAGTTCAACATCCCCAAGAGCAAGAACCCGACCAAAGTCGGCCGCATTCAAATCCGCCTGCGCGACGCCAATGACAAGCGCGGGCTCTACACCATCGAGGTCACAGCCGACGACAAGTCCATCGAGAAGAAGAATAAATCGCTCCTTGAGCCGGTGCAGTTCTACGTGATCGGCTCCAAGATTCCCTACGAGATCGTCGTCAACAAGATGGAGAAGAACCGCATCTCCGGCTACTTGGCCACGCCTCTCGATGACTCTCCCCGCCAGGCCGCGGCGAGCACCCCGTAGCGCGCGGATCGTGATTACGCGGGCGGATCGAGCCGGGCGGCTCGGTCCGCCCATTCGTCGTTTAAGGGACAAATCCCGACCGCAACCGGGCAACCTTAGGTCCAACTAGGGCGAGCTCCCAACGGCCTGCCAGTACGTGCGTCCCTAAACTGGCAGGCGGAGACATCCGACGTCTCTCAATAGCGTCGTATGCAAGCGTTGCCCGAGATTCCCGCGCAAGATTTCTTCCTCGGTCTGGCCTCGGCCGGAATTTTGTTATCTCTGCTGTTCGTGCTGGCCCGCCCGCGGGACCGGGACGAGCGGTCGCGCTTCAGCCGTTTTGAGCCCGGAGCCGGAGAGAAGGAGCCGGAGCTTTTTGACGCGCTGCCGCTGGACCGCAGCCCCAAGCAGATTCCGTTCTTGGGCTCGCTGTTCGCGCATCTGTTTCTGGTGGCGTTGGTTCCGTGGCTTCAGTTGGTTTACCCGGAGAGCTTGCCGTTCAACTTCAACCGCTACGACTTGGTCGTGGTGCAGTTCAAAATGAAGGACGAGCCGTTGCGGCTGCCAGCGGAATTCCGCCGCAAGGATCCGCTCGCGCCCAAAGTGGAAAGCCTTCTGCCGGCGCTGCCGGGGCTTGAGGATGATCCGGGCGCGGGCGACCGGCGCGAGGCGCCGAAGCTGGCCGAGGACCCGGGCGGGCAGGGCAGGGAGCCGGAGTCAAAGC
>CAYOPA010000195.1:0-9332 GCA_964405625.1 uncultured Bryobacterales bacterium | reverse complement strand
AGAGATCGTGAACGCCATGGACCCTTTTGAAAAACGCAGCCGCTTTCCGCTGGTTTACCGCATCGTTTTTGAGAATCTGCGGCACCGTCGCACGCGCACCCTGCTCAGCGCTATCGCCATCGGCCTCGGCGTGGCGATGATGCTGGCGACGGTGGGCTTGGCCGAGGGCATGCTCGACTCACAGCGGCAACGCGAGCAAGGCGTCGGCGCGGATCTGATGATTCTGCCTCCCGGCATGTCCGTCATCGGGATGAGCTCGGCGCCCATGCCGGAGGCGATTGAAGGGTTCGTCCGTTCGCAACCGCACGTCACGCTGACCACCGGAGTCGTGATCCAGCCGATCGAGCGGATCCATCGGCTGACCGGGATCAACTACCCCGAGTTCAATTCGATGGCCAACTTCGTCTTCTTGGAAGGCGGTCCGTTTGAAGACCCCTTCGATGTCGTCATCGACGAGTTCTACGCTCGGCAAAGGGGGCTGCACGTCGGAGACACCATCGAGCTCATCAATCGCGATTGGACTGTTCGAGGCATCGTGGAGCCGGGCAAGGCGGCCCGCGTGCTGCTGCAAAAAGACATCTTGCAGGAGCTAACCGGCGCCACCGGCAAGATCACCATGATCTACGCCAAGCTTGATGATCCGGCGACTACCCAGCAAGTCATCGAGGCGCTCGAAGAGAAGATGGAGGGCTACCAGGTCTACTCCGTTGAGGAGTTCGTCTCGCAGTTTTCGGTGACCAATCTGCCCGAGCTGAGCATCTTCATCAACGTGATGATCGGACTGGCGATCGGATTCGGCTTCCTGGTGATCTTCTTGACCATGCACACGGCCGTGCTGGAGCGGACCCGCGAGATCGGCATTCTGAAATCGCTGGGCGCTTCGGCCGGCTATATCCTCGGAATTTTCGTGCGCGAGGCGTTTGCGCTAGGCCTGTTGGGATCAATAGCGGGTATCGGGGCCAGCTACTTGATTAAGTACGTCATCGAGACCCTCATCCCATCGTCCATGCAGCAGGCGATCGTCTACGATTGGTGGCCGATTGCCTTGGCCGTGACGCTGACCGGCGCACTGTTGGGCGTGCTTTACCCCGCGATCAGGGCGGCCAGGCAGGACGCGCTGGAATCTCTCTCGTACGAGTAAAAAGGAGAAGGGCGAAACGTCGCGACAGAGACCCGCAAAAGGAAATCGGACGGCTGCGGTATTTGGCGCTTTTTGAGGATCAAGTAGGGTTAAAACCCCAGGAGGGACTGAGCCCTATACGGTCCCCTCAACAACGAGCCCTAGGCTCGTTTCGCGCTGTACCGTCAGCCGTCCGCTTACTCTTCGGTGGTTCTATCGTGACCTCCTTTGAGGCGGCCTTTCACAACAAAAGACGACATTGATAAGACCGCTAATTCCTGTCGTCTGATTAGAATATACGCCCGCTCCCAAGGGCTGTCAAGCGAAATCGGATGGTTCCTCACAGTGGCGCTGCGGGTGACCCAGCGGCGGCGGCGCGGCGGCCGAAAACGTCGCGATGCGATGGGCGGGCGCGGGCGAGCAGGCGGCCAGGGCGGCGGCGCCGGCGGTTCGCAAAAACCCGCGGCGGTTGGGGTGTGGATTGGCATGCACGGCGGCTGCGTTCGTCCGACGATAGCGAATTGGCGCGCTCGCGACCAGCCTTTCGAACATACGGCGGAGGGTTGGCAAATCCGTTGCGGGTGGGTTACACTCCGCCCACGTATTCCCAGTAGAAACACGGCAAGGAGCAAGCATGACGGTTTACCACAGCAAGGACATCCGCAACATCGGGGTCATCGGCCATGGCGACCACGGCAAGACGAGCCTGGTCGCCGCTATGCTCCATACGGCGGGAGCGACCAAACGGCTCTTACGCGTGGATGAAGGCAATACCGTTACCGACTTTGACGACGAGGAGGTCGCCCGGCGCGTCTCCGTCTCCTCCGGGCTGGCCCATGTGGAGTGGAAGGGCGCCAAGGTCAATTTGATTGACACGCCCGGCTACAACATCTTCATCAACGACGCCAAAGCGGCCTTAATCGCCGCCGACTCCGCGCTGGCCGTGGTGGACGCCGTCGCGGGCGTGGAGGTGCAGACCGAAAAGGTGTGGGAGTACGCCGAGGGCTACGGCATCCCGCGCATGGTGTTCATCAACAAGCTGGCGCGCGAGCGGGCGGACTTTCACCGCACGCTGGAGCAGATCAAGGAAGTCTTCGGCGGCGGGGCGGTGGCGGTGCAGATCCCGATCGGCATTGAGAAGACCTTTCGCGGCGTGATTGACCTGATCGCGATGAAGGCGTTCGAGTACGAGGTCGACGGCGACGGCCGGGGCCGCGAGGTTGCGATTCCGGCCGACCAGCAGGGCGAAGTCGAGGAAGCTCGCGAGGCGTTGCTGGAGGCGGTGGCCGAGACGGACGAGGAGCTGCTCAACGCCTATCTCGAGGAGATGGCGCTGTCGGATGAGCAACTGATGGCCGGTCTGCGGAAGGCGTTTTCGGCGGGCGATCTCTATCCGGTGCTGTGCGGCGGAGGGTTGCACAACATCGGCGTCGATCTGCTGCTGGATTTTATCGTCAACGAAGCGCCGTCGCCGCTGGACCGCGCCGGTCTGGCGACCACAGGGGGCGCCGTTCAAAAGATATCCGACGACGAGCCGCTGTCGCTGTTTGTGTATAAGACGGCGGCGGACGCGTTTTCGGGGCGGCTGACCTACTTCAAGCTGGTCTCCGGCGTGCTGCACAGCGAAGACCTGGTCCACAACCACACTCGGGGAGTGACGGAGAAATTCGCGCGCCTGTCGATCGCCCAAGGCAAGGAGATGGTGCATGTCAGCGAGCTGCACGCCGGCGATCTGGGCCTGGTGGCCAAGCTGCATGACACGCTGACCGGCGACAGCCTCGGCGCCAAGGATCACGCGGTGGAGTTTCCCAAGGCCGAGATCCCGCCGCCGGCGATTTCGTTCGCCATCGATCCAAAAACGCGGCAGGACGAGGATCGGCTGGGCACGGCGATCCATAAGGTGCTCGAAGAGGACCCGTCGCTGAGCTTCTACCGTGACGAGCGAACGGGCGAGTTTCTGCTCGGCGGCAACGGTCAGCAGCATCTCGATGTGGTCGTCAGCAAGCTGGCCAAGCGCTACCACTGCGAGGTGGCGTTGAAGGCGCCAAAGATTCCGTACCGCGAGACGATTCGGGGCCACGCCGACGCGCACGGCCGGCACAAAAAGCAGACCGGCGGGCACGGGCAGTTCGGCGACTGCAAGATCCGCATGGAGCCGCTGCCGCAAGGGGGCGAGTTTGAGTTCGCCGACGAGATTTTCGGCGGCGCGATCCCGAAGACCTACATTCCGGCGGTGGAGAAGGGCATTCGCGAGGCGGCCGAACAGGGGTATCTGGCCGGCTACCCCGTGGTGGACTTCAAGGTGACGCTGTACGACGGCTCCTACCACGACGTGGACTCCTCGGAGCTGGCCTTCAAGCTGGCCGGCCGCAAGGCTTTCCGGCTGGCGATGCAGCAGGCTAAACCGGCGTTGCTGGAGCCATTGATGAACGTGGAAGTGGCGGCTCCGATGGAGTTTGCGGGCGACCTGATGGGCGACCTCAACAGCCGTCGGGCGCGCATTCAGGGCATGGAGACCAACGGGCGCAGTCAAGTGATCAAGGCCGAAGCGCCGATGGCGGAGATGCTGACCTACGCCAACGATCTGACGTCGATGACGCAGGGGCGCGGCTCGTTCTCGATGCAGTTTGGGCGCTACGATTTCATGCCGGTCCAGAGCGCCGAGAAGGTGATCGAGGCGGCCCGGCGGGAGCGCGGCGACGTGGAGCAGGACGATGAGTAGACGTGCATCGCGCTTCAGCGCGGGCGGCTTTCCTCACCCAGCCGGGATTGACCTGTATGGGGGGCTTTGTTACCCTTTCGGTAACTCGCCACAGTAGTAGCGGCGTCAGTGTTCCGATCCGCCGGGTGAGAATTGATCAAGTGATGAGTCGTCGTAGCGGGGGGAGATCGCGCCGCTTCCTTTGCCTGTTCGCAGCCTGCATGATGTGGGCGGCCTGCGGCGAGAGGTCCCTCCAAGTCAGCACACCCTCCGCGGCGCCCGCGCCCCGGCCGGCCCCTCCTGCTCCGCGGGTGGAGGACGAGCCGAGCCCTGCGGCGGCCTTGCTTGCCCAGGCGTCGCCACAGCCCGCGGCTCGCGATCCGTATCCGGAGGAGTTGCGGCGGGCGCGGGTCGAGCAGCTCGGGGACGAGGCGGCCGTGGAGCTGCTCAGCGATGAAGAGCTGCTGGTGCAGCGGCTGGAAGAGATTGAGCTCGAGGCGCTGCAGCGCTCGCTGTCGGCCGGGGATCTGCAGAGCCCGGACATCGAGGCTCTGGCGGCAGAGGACGGTTCGTTGCTCGATGAGATCGAGCTCGACGCCATCCCTGAAGATTACGATCTGGAAAACAATCGCGAGCAGATTCTGCTCAACACACAATCCGAGCTGCCGCTGACCCTGAACGATCAGGTGGCGCGGATGATCAACTACTTCTCCAGCCGCGGCGCCAAGACGTTTCGCATCACGATGGGCCGGGCGGCGGCGTACCGCGAGATGATCGAGCGGATCCTGGAAGAAGAGGATGTGCCGGCGGAGATGATTCACCTGGCGCAGGCCGAGTCGGGATTCTTGCCCAAGGCGCGCTCATACGCGAAGGCCACGGGCATGTGGCAGTTCATGGCGTTTCGGGGCAAGCAGTACGGGTTGCGCCAAGACCGCTACCTGGAAGAGCGCTACGACCTGGAGGCTTCCACGCGGGCGGCGGCGCGGCACCTGAAGGATTTGCACATCGAGTTCGGCGACTGGTACCTGGCGATGGCGGCCTACAACTCCGGTCCCGGCCGGGTGAAGCGCGCCATCGAACGGGGCGGCGGCACGCGCGATTACTGGGAGCTGTCGCGCAAGCAGCTTCTGCCCAAGCAGACCCGCGACTACGTGCCGATCATCCTGGCGATGACTTATATCGCCAAGCACCCCGAGCTTTACAACGTGGGCGAGATTGACCCCGCCCCGACGCTGCGCTATGACACGGTCGAGGTGGAAGAGGAGATTTCGGCCGAGCTGATCGCCGACATCACCGGCACGACGGCCACCGAGATCGAGCAGCTCAACCAGGCGCTGTTGCGCTCGGCTACGCCGCCGTATCGTTACGAGCTGCGGCTTCCCCCGGGGACCGGCGAACGTTTCTTTGACGAGCTGGCGATGGTGCCGTCCGAGAAACGGCTCTCCTGGCGCCGCCACGAGGTTTATGAGGGCGATTCGCTTGAGGCGATCGCAAAGAAGTACGGTGTTTCGTCCCAACAGCTTCTGGCCGTCAACGCAAGCCTGTCCCCCGACGCCGGCGCGTTGGAGCCGGGTGATCGCTTGACCATTCCGACCGAGACCAAGCTGCGACTGTTCCGCACTTACGGAGAAGGCTCTACCGGCGGGCTGGTGGAAGACGGCAGCGGCCGCTACAAGATTGCCAGCGGCGACACCCTGGGCGGGATTGCGACGCGCTTCGGCGTGAGCGTGGGCGATCTGCGCAACTGGAACGGCCTGAGCAGCTCGGCGATTCGGGCCGGCCGCTATCTGATCGTCAGGCCCGAGGGCGTTGGCGCCCCTTCGACGACGGCTTCGACCCCGAACGGCCAGTACCGAGTGGCGCCGGGCGATACGCTAGGCAAGATCGCGGCGCGCTTCGGCTCCAGCGTGGCGCAGCTTCAGGCCTGGAACGGGCTGAGCTCTTCGCGCATTCACGTCGGCGACCTGTTGAAAGTCCCCGGCCCCCAGCCCGCCGCGACGGTCTCCACGCCGGCTCCCGGCGGACAATATCGCATTCGCAACGGCGACAGCCTGGGCTCGATCGCGCGTCGCCACGGGGTGACCATCGCTGATTTGCAACGGTGGAACGGCCTGCGCGGCAACGTGATTCGCGCCGGAGAGATGCTCCACGTCAGCCAGCCCAGCGCCGCCAGGGCGCAGGCTCCGGCGGCGGGCGGCCCGGCGGCCACGGCCGAGGTCCGCTACAGCATCCGTTCGGGCGATTCGTTGGCGTCGATCGCTTCGCGCCACGGCGTTTCAGTGAACGATCTGCGGGCCTGGAACAACATTCGCGGCTCGACGATACGGGCCGGTGAGACGCTGGTGATCCGCAACCAGACCGTGGCTTGGGCCGAGGTTCCGGTGCGAGCCGTCCCCGCGGCCGTTACCCCGGCCCCGGTCCGTGCCGCCGCTCCGGCCGCCACCCCGGCGAGCGCCGCGGCGCCGGCGGACGGGCGCTACAAGATTCGGCCAGGCGACAACCTGGGCGCCATCGCGGAGACTTTCGGCGTGACCGCGGCCGATCTGCGCCAGTGGAACGATATGCGCGGCAGCAGGATTGTCGCCGGTCAGTATTTGGTGGTGCGGCCGCCGTCCTCGGCGCCGCCGGCCGCCGCGCCTGTCCAAACGGCCGCCGCCGCGCCGACGCCCGAACCCGGGCCGGCCCAGGCCAAGGCCTCCAACCCCGGCTCCTACACGGTTCGCTCCGGGGACACGTTGGGCGCGATTGCGACCCGCTACGGCGTGTCAGTCGCGGAGCTGCGGTCCTGGAACGGGATTCGGGGCAGCCGATTGAGCATCGGCCAGAAGCTGGTGACGGCTCCCCCCAGCGCCCAAAATGGGACCTACAAGATCCGCAACGGCGACACGCTGGCTGTGATCGCCAGCCGCTTCAACGTCAGCGTGGAAGATCTGATCGCCTGGAACGGCCTGAGCTCGACGCAGATCCGCGCCGGGACGTACCTACGGGTGCGCTCGGACGCCGGCGGCGACGACTAGCGGGCCGTCTCAATCTATTCCTCAATTTGATTGGCGCTTGGCGCCGGCGGCCGATGGGCTAACATGGCGGGGATGTCGGTCGGCGCCCAACCGGCGAAACTATTGCCGTCGATCTCCCGCGAGGCGGCGATGGCGGCGCTCGCCGGCGGCGCGACGCTTGTGTCGGGAAATCGGCGGCTGGCCCGCGCCCTGCGCGAAGGCTACCGCCAGACCCGTCTGGACGAGGGGCTGCGGGCTTGGCCGGCGCCAGACATCCTGCCTTGGGAGGCTTGGACGGCTCGGCTCTGGGCCGAGGCGGCGAGCCGCTCGTCCGGCAGCCCCTTGCTGCGGCTCGGCCCCCAGCAGGAGCTGCTGCTGTGGGAAGGGATCATCAACGAGACAGATGGGAAAAACCTGCTGGCGGTCGAAGAGACCGCCAGGGTGGCCCGCGAAGCCTGGAGGCTGGTCCATGAGTGGCGGCTGGATCGCGCCGCGACCGGGGCCTTTCCGGCGCCGGATGTGAAGCAGTTCGGCCTCTGGGCGGAGATGTTCGAGGATGAGTGCGCGCGTGAGGGCTGGATCGACGCCGCCCGCTCCGTCGCCTTGTTGCCCGAGTTGCTGGAGCGCGTTGAGATTCCGGGCGTTCTGCTGCTGGCCGGGCTTGATGAGCTGACCCCCGCTCAGGAGGCTCTGCTGGCGGCGCTTCGCGCGCGGGGGACGACGGCGCAGACGGTGGAGCCCGCGCCGGGCCGCAACCTGGAGTGCGTCCGGGCCTGTTTCGCTTCGCCGCGCGAGGAGATTCGCGCCGCGGCGCGCTGGGCTCGCGAACTGGAGGACGAGGGCGAGCAGGGGCCGATCGGGGTGGTCGTTCCGGACCTGGCCTCGCGCCGGCGGGAAGTGGAGCGAATCTTTCGCGAGGCTTTCGAGCCGCCGTCGCTGCTTGCCGGCGGCTCGACGACCGAGGGGCTGTTTCAGATTTCAGCCGGGACTCCGCTCGCGCGGTATCCGCTGGTGCGGGCGGCGCTGCTGGGGCTGCGATTGCGTCCGGACGCCACGGACCTGGCGGACCTTGGCGCTTGGCTGCGGTCCGAGTATGTGGCGGGCGGCGATCAAGAGCGTCCGGCGCGAGCGCTGCTGGATCGGCGGCTGCGCGAGGCGGGCTCGCCAAAGGTGAGCTTGCGCAACTTGTTCGTGCCCGAAGAGCGTTCGCTGCGGCTGTACGGGGCGATCCAGGGGTGGACAAAACTGCGGGATCGGCTGCCGCCGTCGGCGCCGCCGGGGCGCTGGGCGGACCAATTCGTGGAGCTGCTGGAAGCTTTGGGTTGGCCCGGCGAACGGCCGTTGAGCTCGACGGAGCGTCAGGCGTTGGCGCAATGGAGCGAGCTGCTGGCGGACTTTGCGGCGCTTGGCGCCACCAGCGGACATTTGCCTCTGGCAGGCGCTCTGCGGCTGCTTGAGCGCATGGCGGCCGAGCGGATGTTTCAGCCCGAGGGCGAGGCGGGACCGGTGGAGGTTCTGGGCCTTCTGGAGGCCGCCGGCGCCGATTTTACGCACCTGTGGATTGCGCGCCTTGACGATGAGACGTTCCCCGGCCAAGCGCGGCCGAACCCCTTTCTGCCCCAGGAGCTCCAACGCGAGCTGGGTCTGCCGCACGCCTCGCCCGAGCGCGAGCTGGCGTTCGCGCGGACGCGGCTGGACAACCTGATCTCCGGCGCCGGGCGGGTGGTTGTGAGCTCGGCGCGGAGTGACGGCGACCGCGAGCTGGGGCCCAGCCCGCTGATAGTGGAGATCCCGGAGACGGAGTGGGCGGCGCCCCCGGCGCGGCCGCTTTGGGAGAGCCTGCGCTCGGACGCCGTCTACGAGGCGTTCGCCGACGAAGCCGGTCCGGCGCTCGGCGCCGACGAGGCGGCGCGGGGCGGCTCAGACATTTTTGCTCACCAGGCGCACTGCCCGTTTCGCGCCTTCGCCCGCTGGAGGTTGGGAGCCGAAGCGCTGCCGGCGGCGGAGCCGGGGCTCGATGCGCGGGATCGCGGCACGTTAGTCCATCGGCTTTTTGAGCACGTATGGAATGAGCTGGGCGGCTCGGAGGCCCTTCGACGGTCCGAAGCGAGATTGCTGGAGACGGTCGAGCGCGGGGCGAACATCGCCCTGGCCGAGCTTGCTGATCGCCGAGGCGAAAGCCTGCCGCCGCGTTTTGAGCAGGCCGAACGGCGGCGACTGACCGAGCTGGGCATGAGCTGGCTGCGGATCGAGCGAGAGCGGACGGCTTCCTTCCGGGTCGTCGAAGCCGAGCGCCGTCGGGCCGTCAGTGTCGGCGGGCTGGAGGTCAATGTTCAAATTGACCGCATCGACGAGCTCGAAGACGGTCGCCACGTGCTGATTGACTATAAAACCGGCGAAATGAAGCCGTCGGAGTGGGACAACGAGCGCCCGCTGGAGCCGCAGGTTCCGCTCTACGCGGTGACCCACGAAGTCGATGTCGCCGCGGCCGTGTTCGCCCAGCTCAAGCCGGGCG
>CAYOPA010000194.1:1950-9371 GCA_964405625.1 uncultured Bryobacterales bacterium | reverse complement strand
TGTCCTTGGCGCCCTTACCGAACGAGCCCGTCAGCGCCACCACCACGTAGCCCGCCGGCTCCAGCAGCTTGCGCACGTTGTACAAGTGCTGCTGCGCCAGGATCTCCGTCGGCGCCATCACCGCCGCCTGGTAGCCGCTTTCGAGCGCGACCACCGCCGCCTGCACCGCCACGATCGTTTTGCCCGAGCCCACGTCGCCCTGCAACAGCCGGTTCATCGGCGTCGGCCGGGCCATATCCTGGACAATCTCGCCCAGCGCCCGCTTCTGGGCGCCGGTGGGCTTGAACGGCAGGATGCGCTTGATCTGCTCGCGCGCCCGGTCGTTGAGCTCAAACGCAATCCCCGGCGCAGCGCGCGCCTTGCGCCGTTTGAGCGCCAGCCCGCATTCGAGAAAGAAAAATTCCTCGATAATCAGCCGGAACTGCGCCGGCGTGCGGCAGGCCGCCAGCAGCCGCAGGTCGGCCCCTTCAGGCGGGAAATGCGTCTCCGAAAGCGCCTTTTGCCGTTCCGGCAGCGCCAGTCGACGCCGTATCGCTTCCGGCAGCGGATCTTCGGGAAACTCCGCCGCCTCCAGCGCCCGGCCGATCAGCCCGCGGATGGCACGGGTGTTGACTTTGCCGATCGCGCGGTAAATCGGTGTGATGCGACCCAGGTGCAGCGCCGCTTGCTCGTCGTCCGGCCGCAGGATCTCGTATTCGGGGTGTAGGATCTCGACGCGGCTTTCGTAGCGATTCCACTCGATCTTGCCGTACAACGCTACCGTCTGGCCGACCTCGAAGATCTTCTGGAGATAGTCGCCGCGAAACCATTTGGCCGACATCGTCACGCCGGAGGCGTCGCGAACCGTGACCTCAAAGATCCGCGCCCGGCTCGACCGCGAGCCGAACGACCCGGCGGCGCGAACCTCGCCCACCACCGTGGCGGTCTCGCCCGGCGCCAGCGCCGAGATCGGCTTGAGGTTGGAGCGGTCCTCGTACCGAAACGGCATGGTGTAGAGCAGATCTTCGAGCGAGAAGATCCCTTTGTTCTCAAACACCTTGGCGCGGTTCGGCCCCACGCCCTTCAAGAACGCAATGGATTCATCCAGTTCCATCGCTATCCGGCTGTCGTTGCGGTTGTTGTTGTGGCGCACGGCTGCGCCGTGCGCCACAACAACAACCGCGGCTCCTCACAGCGCAAACCGCAAAAACACATCATCAAAAGCCTCGCCCGGCATCCCCGCCGCCGCCCGCAACTCCGCCGGCGTCCCGCTCGCCGCCACCACGCCTTGCTTCAAGATCACCACCCGCCCGCAGACCCTCTCCACAAAGCCCATTACGTGCGAGCTGAGCACCACCGCCGCTCCCGCCGCGGCCCGTTCCTCCAGCCGAACCCGCAGCCGCCGCATGCTCTCGGCGTCCAGCCCGTTGAGCGGCTCATCGAGCAACAGCAGCTTCGGCGCCCCCGCCAGCGCCGCCAGAATGCCGATCTTCTTGCGCATCCCCAGCGAGTAGTCGCCGATCAGCTCGTGGCGCCGATCGAACAGCCCAAAATACCGAAAATCCTCTTCCGCGGCGCCGCCGCATTCCACTTCTTTGAGCCCGCAGACCAGTTCCAGAAACTCCCAGCCCGTCAGCCGCTCATACAGCCGCAGCTCCTCGGGCAGGTAGCCGATCCGCCGCCGCGTCTCCAGCGGTTGCCGGGCGGCGTGCAAGCCGTCCACCATAATTTCTCCCGAGGTCGGCCGCACCAGCCCCAGCGTGCACTTCAGCAGTGTCGATTTGCCGGCCCCATTCGCCCCCAGCAGGCCGAAAATCTCACCCGGCGCCACCCCGAAGGTGACGTCGTTTACCGCCGGCGTCTCGTGGTAGCGCTTCACGAGGCGGCTGACGGATAGAACCTCGGCGCTCAAGCCTGCGCCCCCAACCGCCCGGCCGTGTGCTCGGCCCGCTCCTTCAAGTAGTGCATCACGTAAGCGTACAGAAACACGCCGATCGGCCAGTAATCGGGCAGCGCGTAGAAGCCGCACAGCCCGATCGAAAACAGCCCGCCCAGCAGCAACCCCAGCGCCGGGCTGGGGGCGATCTCAAAGGCCAGCAGCCCCAACACCGTCCCCACCGTCAGCCAGCTCATGGCGATGCGCGCCGCAAACGCCGCATACTCCAACCCGTCGAGCCCCAGGGTCCACCCCAGCGCCAACCCCAGCAGCAACGCCGGAGCCGACACCGCCAGCGCCAGTTGGTTTTTCGCCTTCCATAGCGCTTCAGGCGCCGCGCCGCTGCTGAGCTCGATCCAGCTTGTCGGGATCTGCCGCGCCAGCATCAGCGGCGCCAGCGCGCTCAGGCTCACGCAGGCCAGCGCCACGCCGAGCTGCGCCGCCAGAGCCCTCCACGCCTCCTCCAGCCGCGGCCCGCCCAAAAATCCCCCGGCCAGACACAGCGCCGCCAGCGCGATCGACACCGCCGTCGCCGGCACGAAGCCCCGCAGCGTTAGTCGCAAATCGCGGGCCAGCAGCGCCGCCCCGGCTCGGCCCGTCCAGCGCGTCAGCCGCCGCTCCAGCCCGGCCAGCAGCCGCCGCCGCTGCGCCAGAGCCTCCTCGGCAAGCTGCCGATCCTCTTCCCGCCAGGCGCCGTAAGCCCAACCCGCCGCCGCCAGCAACAGCAGCGCCGCGCCCCACTGCGCGGACTGCCCGGCACACAAGCCTACCTCGCCCGGCCCGTGCAGCGCCGCGCTCAGCTTTGCCGCCCAAAGCCCCGCCGGGATCGCCAAAGGACCGCCTGCCCAAACCAGCCCGGCCGCATCCCGCACCACCCATGCCAAAGCCAGCAGCGTCCCGCCCAGCGCCAGCAGCCGCCCCGTGCTGAAGAGCCCCCAGCGCAGCAGCAACATGCCGCCGCCAATCTGCATCAAGGCCGTCGCCAGCAGCGGCGCCAACAGCTCGGCCGGATGCGGCGTCGCCCCGCCGGCCGCCTCGGCCAGAAGAGCGATCCCCACCCACGCCGCCGCGAAGCCCGGCAGGTTGCGCGCCGCCTGGGTCAGGGCAATCAGCCCAAAGCGGCGGCTCGGCGCCAGCGGCAGGTAGTCCAGCGTCGAATCCGGGGTACGAATTGCGAAAACCTCGCGCAATGCCGACGGCAACCCCACGGCCGTCAACACCGCCGCCAGCGCCAGCCCCGCGCCCAACAGATCCGCCGGCCCCAGCCGTCCGGCGGCGGCCTCGGTCCAACCCGCCGCCCGCGCCAGCGTCGGCTCCAAAATGAACCAGAAGCCGCCCACGATCAGCGGCCCCAGCACAAAGACGGTAAAGGCGTTCTCCCACAGCGTCCGCCGCAGGATGCGGCTCTTCGCGCGCAACAGCGCGGCCGTCGGCGAGGTTTTCTGAAAGCTCATCGCGAAGCGGGCTCGTACGCCTTGTTCAGCCGGTGCGGGATCGCCCCGGACTCGTCGATCAGGGCGCGCAACCTCTCCAGCATCGCATCGCGGCGTCCGGGATGGACCGCGGACGCGTCGGCCGTCTCGCCCGGATCGGCCTCCAGGTCATAGAGCTCCGTCCCCGGCGGATCGTAGTGCTCGATCAACTTCCAGCGTCCCCGCCGCAGCGCAGCGCCCGGCTGCTTGGCTTGCGGGCTGTAGTGCGGGTAATACCAGAAGAGCTCCCGCTCGTCGGGCGTCGCCTGCGTTCCCTCCAGCCAAGGCAGCAGATTCTCGCCGTCCAAGGCCCGAGCGCTTGGCGGCGCCACGCCGGCCGCTGCCAGGATCGTGGGAAACAGATCATGCCCGATCGACGGCGCGTCCGACTCCGCTCCCGCCGGCAGCCGTCCCGGCAGCCGGAGGATCAACGGAACCCGCACCCCGCCCTCGTACAAAAAGCCCTTGCCCGCCCGCAGCGGCCGGTTCGTCGTCGCCTCCAGCAGCCCGCCGTTATCCGAGGTGAAGATCACGAGCGTGTTGTCGGCTAATCCAAGCTCGTCCAACGCGGCCAGCACCCGGCCCAGGCTGTCGTCCGTTTTTTCCACCATCGCCGCATAGACCGGGTCCACGCCCTCCAGCGCCGTCGCCGGTTTGCGCCGATACTTGGCGGTCAGCGCGGTTGGCGCTTGTAAGGGCGTATGCACCGCGTAGTGCGACAAATACAGGAAGAACGGCTTCTCCCGGTTCGCCCGGATGAAAGCCACGGCCTCATCCGTCAGCCGATCCGTTAAGTATTCGCCCGGCCGGCCCCCTTGCATGTTCTCCATGCGCGGATTCCACGCCTGCGCCGGGTTCAAGTACGGAAACCAATAGCTCGACGGGCTGCCGTGCGTGTGCCCGGCGATATTCAGCCCAAAGCCATGCTTGTCCGGCCAGTAAGCCTCCGAGCCCAGGTGCCACTTCCCCATGCTGGCCGAGGCGTATCCGGCCTCGCCCAGCGCCTCGGCCAAGGTTTTCTCCTCCAGCGCCAGGAACATGCGGTCGTTGGGCGGGACGATGCGGCCGGTTTCCGGGTAGCGGTGGCGCAGCGTCGCCGTGATGTGGCCGGTTACGCCGACCCGCGCCGGAGTCCGTCCGGTTAGCAGCGCCGCGCGGCTCGGCGAGCAGACCGGGCAGGCCGCGTAAGCCTGCGTCAGCCGTACGCCCTCGGCGGCCAGCCGGTCCGCGTGGGGGGTCTCAAAGACCGGGCTCCCCTGACAACCCAGGTCTTTCCAGCCCAGGTCGTCCACCAAGAACAAAACGACGTTCGGGGCCGCCCCCAGGGCGCCCGCGGCAAGCAACAACAGCGCGCAAAGCCTTGGCAATCGCCTCAGGCTAACAGACAATCGCCGCCTATCCGCCGCCGAGGTAAAAACCAGTAGATTTCCCAGTCCCCCGAGAGTAATCTCGCTGCTACGATCCTAATCAGCGCCGACGAATCCGACGATCAGACAAACCAGGGAGCGCGCCGCCAACTCTCCCCCTCTCGTTTCTCTCCTCTTGCTCTTTCCCGACGGCGCGCTCCCCGAGCTTTGCTAGACTGGGCGGCTTGTCCATGGCCGCCGGTCCCGACCTCATTCACTGCCGCAATATCACCGTCTGCCGCGGAGAGACCCGCGCGTTGGACAACCTGTCGCTGTCGATCCCGCTGGGCCAAAACGTCGCCATCGTCGGCCCCAACGGCTGCGGCAAGTCCACTCTTATCCGCACGATCTCACGCGAGCTGCACCCGCTCTACAACCCCGACTCCGAGCTCACCATCCTGGGCAAGCGCAACTACAACATCTTTGAGCTGCGCCCTCTGCTCGGCATCGTCTCCGACGAGCTGCTGCGCCGCAGCCTACGCCCCGCCACGGGCCGCGAGCTGATTCTTTCCGGCTTCTTTTCCACGCTGGAGCTGTGGCCGCACACCCCGGTCACTCCGGCGATGGAGCAGAAGGCCGACGAGGTCATCGAGCTGCTCGAGATCGAGCGGCTGGCCGCGCGCAACGTCTCGGAGATGTCTTCGGGCGAAGCTCGCCGGACGCTGATCGGCCGCGCCCTGGTGCATGACCCCAAGGCGCTGATCCTCGACGAGCCGACCAACAGCCTCGACCTGCACGCCGTCCATGAGCTGCGCGGCGTTTTTCGCAAAATCGCCCAGGCCGGCGTCGGGATCATCCTCGTCACCCACCACCTGCCCGACATCATCCCGGAGATCTCGCGCGTCATCATGCTGCGCAA
This sequence comes from uncultured Bryobacterales bacterium, assembly GCA_964405625.1. Taxonomy (GTDB): domain Bacteria; phylum Acidobacteriota; class Terriglobia; order Bryobacterales; family UBA6623; genus RI-231. The sequence goes on along the minus strand of CAYOPA010000194.1, from coordinate 3,719 downwards.
CGGCAAGGTCTTTCGCGACGGGCCCAAACAGGAGCTACTCGCCCAAGCTCCCCTAAGCGAGCTTTTTGGCATCCCGGTCGAGCTGCTCCAGCGCGACGGCTACTACCACCTGCTCTGAGCTGTCATCAGCTATGTGATTTGCGCTATCACACTCCCGCGTCCAAAACCCGCTGCATCTCCCCCCGCACCCGCTCCATCAGCGACGAGCGGTCCGCGTCCGTCAGCCCCACGGTCTCCACCGGCCGATGGAAAACCAGCGCTATCTCGCCGGATCGTACCTTCAGGGTTCCCTTTGGCATCAGCTCCCGCGCCCCATGCACCGTGATCGGCACAATCGGCCGCCCCGCCTGAATCGCCATCGAAAACGGCCCAGGCCGAAACGGCAGCAGTTGTCCATCCAGGCTGCGCGTGCCCTCGGGAAAGACCAACAGCGAGACGCCGTCCTTGAGCGCCCGCACCGCCTGCTCCATCGCCGCCTTACGCGAAGCCCTGTCGCGCCGGTCGACGTAGATGAAGCTCCCCATCGCCATCACGTAGCCCAGCAACGGGATCGCGCGCAGCTCTTTTTTGAGAATCACCGCCAGCCGCGGCAGCGCCGCAAACAGCGCCGCCGGGTCCAAATTGCTCACGTGGTTGGAGACAAACAGCGCCGTCGGATGGAGCGTCAGGTTCTCGACGCCCACCTGTCGCACGCGCACGCCGGCTAGCGCCAGCGCCAGCCGGCAACCCTGCCGCGACACCCAGTACAGCAGCCGTACATCCCGCGTCAGCCAGGTCAGCGGGACAAACAACACCGCCCCGACCAAGATATACAGCGCCATGGCCGGATAGACCAGCAGGTATGCCCGCATCTGTTCGTCATTCTTTCGCGGGCGCGGCGCGCAACGCAAACCGCACGTCCATCTCGCTCTTCGTACCGATCAGCCCCAACGCCGCCGATGGCGGTTTGAGCCCGTAGTCCTTCAGCGACACCCGCGCCGTCCCCTCGACCCAAAAGTCTTCGCCGGCGGCCGTCAGCTTCACCCGCACGAGCGTTGCCTGCGTCTTGTCCCGGATCGTCAGCAGCCCCTCGGCCAGATAGTCGCCCTCCGGCCCCAGCGTCAAACCGTCGGCCTCAAAGCGCAGCTCCGGATACTTCTCCACGGCCAGCATTGGCCCGCGCGCCTCCTGGAGGATCTTGCCGCGGTCCTTCTCGCTCACCCAGTCGTCCAGGCACTCGATGCTGTCGGACTCCACGCTCAAGCGCACTGATGTCGATTTGGGCGCCGCCGGGTCGAACTCCAGATCGCCCTCGAAGCGGCTGAAAACAAACGTATGGACCTTGCCCGCCATCAGCCCGGTCTTTTGGACTTTTAGCTCGAAGACCCCGGCCGGGTCGGGTTGCAGCAGGTAAGTCCTGGGCTCGGCCCTCGCCCCGGCCGCGCAGAGCAACGCCAGCCCGGCTACCGATAGCGCCCCAACAAATCGTTGCATCGCACCCTCGCTATGTCTAAGAATGCGTCAGCGCCGTTGAGTAGTCCAACTTTTGTGCCCTCAACGTCATTCCAGCGCACGGGCGTCTCGGCGATCTTGAATCCGAGCTTGCGGGCCAAATAGAGAATCTCCACGTCAAAGCCAAAACGGTCCAGCCGCTGGCGGCGAAAAATCTCTTGGGTGGCCCGCCGGCTGAAGAGCTTGAAGCCGCATTGCGTGTCCAGGTAAGGCAAACCGGCGCCGATCCGAACCGCCAGGTTGAACAGCCGGCCGGAATACTCCCGCAGCTTCGATTG
>CAYOPA010000194.1:0-1940 GCA_964405625.1 uncultured Bryobacterales bacterium | reverse complement strand
GAGCCGATCGCCCCGTCGATTCCCTGATCCTTCACCACGTCGAGCAGCTTGGCCAGCTCCTCGATCGGCGCCGACAGGTCCGCGTCGGTGAACAGCGCCCACTCGCCCGAGGCTTCGAGCATCCCGTGGCGGACGCTGTAGCCCTTGCCTCGATTGCCGGGGTTGTCGAGCAGGCGGATGGTCAGGTCGGGGTCGGTCAGCGCGGCGGCGGCGGCGCGGACAACGTCGACCGTCGCGTCGCGCGAGCCGTCGTTAACCACCAGGATTTCAGCAGGACGGGGACCGCTTTCGCGCAAATAGGAGACGATGCGGTCGAGTGACGGCGGCAGGCGCTGCTCTTCGTTATAAGCAGGAACAACCAGCGAAAGGGTGGACTCCAACGAAGCTCTCCGGAAAGGCCCCATGGTAGCACCGCCGTGAGCCGTGAGCCGTGAGTCGTAGTACGGCTCGGCGGCTTCCGGCTTAGGGATGGTCGGCAGGCTCGACCCAGAGCTTGAGCTCGCTCAGCGGGGGGAACACGGTCGGGAGCAGGCGCGCGTCAAATGGGGTCGTCCGGGCGTCGTATTCCGTCAGCAGCGTGTCCAACAGCTCGTTTTCGTGGCAGTAGCGAGCGACAAGCTTGGTGTAGCGCCGCAACAAGAGCACGGACGGGAAGAATCCCTTCCCCACGGCCCAACTCAGCATGTCGCGGCCCTGCTTGGAGCTGTTGCACGAGCGGCACGCCCACACCAGATTGTCCGAATCGTCCGGACCGCCCTTGATCCTCGGGATCAGGTGATCCACGCTGAGCCGGTTCTTGCTCCCGCAGTAGGAGCACGCCTGGGGCGTGGTCATCTTCAGCCGCTCGTCATCATAAAGCGAGCGCATCGCGATTTTGCCGGAGACGAGGCCGTGATAGAGCTTGTTGCGAATGATGTGATGGAGCCTCGAATACTTGACGGCCCCAGCCTCCAGGGCGGCATGGGCGCGGCCCAGATTGGCGTGGGACCAAGCGATCTGCTCGCCGATTGTCCGCGGTACCGGGGGCACGGAGAGATTCTAGCCTACCAGGGGAGGCCCCCCGGCTCTGCCGGGGGATCATTACCCCAGGCATTGCAATTCGGCGCGCCAAAGGCGCCGTTAAGCGGCGCTATTCCCCGCTCGGTTCTTGCAACTAGGCCAACAGTTCCCGCATCGGATATACTGACGGTGGAATCGAAGTCCGCCAGGAGAAGAGAACACGATGATTCAGTTGACCGACACCGCAATTACCAAAGTCGCCGAGATCATGGGCCAGCAGACGCCCCAACCCGCAGCCTTGCGCATCTCCGTGGTTGGCGGCGGTTGCTCCGGTTTCCAGTACTCGATGGCGTTTGAGAACAACAAGATGCCGCTGGACAAGGAGTACAAGTTCGGCGAGGGCCTGCGCGTTTTCGTCGATCAGGCGAGCCTGCTCTACCTCGACAACTGCCGCGTGGATTACGTCGAGTCGATGGAGGGCGCCGGCTTCAAGTTCGACAACCCGAATGTCGAATCGACCTGCGGCTGCGGCAGCTCCTTCAGCGCTTAAGCTTGCTCCCGCCGGGAGCTTTGAGGGCGGCCCCCGGGTCGCCCTCCGCCATTTCCACTCAAAAACTCACCCGTGGCATCCTCCAACGATTGGGACGAGAAATACCGCCGGGGCGAGCACGCCGGGGCCGATCCCTCCCCGATTGTACGGTCCGCCTCCTCTTACTGGAGCGTCGCTCCCAACCGGCTCGCCCTGGATCTGGCGTGCGGCGCGGGGCGCAACGCGGTCTATCTGGCTTCCAACGGTTGGACAGTCCGCGCGGTGGATCTCTCCGAAGAAGCGCTGCGGCAATCCCGCTCGCTGGCCTTGAACGTCGGCGTCACCATCGCGACATCGAGCGAAGACATCGAGGCGCCGGGCTGGAGCGCCGGAGCGAACCAATACGGCCTAA
>CAYOPA010000193.1:0-9483 GCA_964405625.1 uncultured Bryobacterales bacterium | reverse complement strand
AGCGGCCTTCCTGGCGGCCGTGCAGCGGCGTGTCGGTCGCGTCCAGATCGAGGATGATCGGCTCCGCGGAATCCGGTTCGGCCTCCAGGTAGAGGTCGATGAGCAGGTCGTCGACGCGCTGTGCGACGAGCTCGCTGACCGCATGCTCGATGCGCGCCCGATCGCGCCGATCGTCGAAGCAGGCTGCCAGCCGCGCGGTCAGCCGCAGCCGCCGGTCGACTTCGCGCAACAGCACCGCGCCGCCGTCGGAGCTGATCGCGCCGCCGTCGAAGCGCGCGCTGACCCGCCGCCGGAAATGCTTGCTGAGCTCGAAGCTTCGTTGGTTACACTGTGTCTCGACGGGCTGGTTGTTCTTCGTGGCCATAACGCTTTGTGGTGAAGACGTTTATGCCACAGTCGACCGCCCGTCGTCTGCTTTTGGTGAGAAATTCGGGCTAGAAAGCCAAGCGCATGAAGAACCGAAACGGGCGTCCGTCGTTGAGCGTGTTCGTAATCTGACCGAAGTTGGGGCTGGTTAGCTCAAAGCCCGGTTCAGCGAACTGCGCGCGATTGAACAGGTTGTTGGATTCGGCGCGGAAGGTGAGGCGGGCGTCCGCTCCAACGGCCCAACTCCGGCTCACCGCCATGTTCACGTTCTGGATTCCTTGCCGCCGGAAGGTGTTGCGGCCGAGGTTGCCGCGCGGATCGGTCGGTGCGATGAACGCAAACGCCTCGGGCGGCAGCATCTCGCGCGATGTGTCGGGGTTCGAGATCTTGCGGCCCAGGATCGACGGGTCGACGAGGTTGGGACGGTCGCCGCTGAAGCCGTCGACATTCCCAAAGCCGGGGCCGTCCGATCCGGACTGCACCGTGAAGGGCAGCCCTGTCTTGGCCAGGTACACGCCGAAGATCTCCCAATTCCCCGTCGTGCGCCGCAGCCATGTGGGGGCGCCCGTCGCCGCGGGAGTGCGATAGCTGAAACGCGTCATCCAAGCGTGGGGCTGGTCGAAGTTGCTGACGCCCTTCATGTCCCCGTGAACGTCAAACTCCGTCTGGCCGCGTCCCCTCGATCCGTCCGAACCCGCCGCCGTGCTGGTGTAATCCGAGCCCAGGTCAATGGCTTTGCTGAACCAGTAAGCTGTCTCGAAGCTCAAGCCGCGGACCTCGGGCGCACGCAGCGTCACGCGCGCCGCGTCATAGTAGCCTCGGCCGCCGTTGAGCACGTGGCGGATGTCGAGGTGATTGGGATCCGCTCGGCGTTCGTCAAAGGTCGCGCTCTCCTGCGGGATTCCCTCACGCGGGTGGCTTCGGTTGAAGTACCACAGCGTCAGGATCTTGGGAGTCCGGCTGCCGACGTATCCCATTTGCAGTCGCCAGTCCAGAAAAACGGGCAGCTCCCAACTGAAGTTGTACTGATGCGAGTACGGCAGCACCAGGTCGGGCGAGGCCGTAAAGATCGTGCTGCGCGTGTTCGGGTCGAAATCCACCGGGTCAATGCCGGCGAGGGGATTGAGGAAGTCCGGCGTCGGAATCCGCATCCGCAGGCTCATCGGCGCGTTAAAGCGGAGGATGCCGTAGGTGACCGGCAGGAGCTGCCCGTAGTGGATGCCGTAAGCTCCGCGCAGAACGCCCCAGCGTTGTGAGGGTCGCCAGGCGAAGCCGAACCGCGGCGCCAGGTTGTTGCAGTCGCACGACCACGGAATCTGGGTCAGGTTGTTGACTTCGTAAGGCGCCGGGGTCGGACGGAAACTCAGACCGAGGCTCAAGGTCAGCTCGTTGGTCACGCGCCACTGATCTCCGGCGTACACCTGCGCTTCCCACTGGCGGAAGCCTCGATGGTTGTTCCCCACCAAGCCGCTGAACGAGGATGGAGTCCCGAGCCGGATGTTGGTGATCGCGTCGCGGCCGAAGTCGTTACGGAACCCAAACTGTCCCAGGTCGGCGTTGGCCTCGCGTCCGTTCACCTGCGTCCGCCAGCCTTCTCCGCCCAGGGTCCAGGTGTGCCGCCCGCGCAGGATCTGGAACGAGGACGCGTAAAGAAAGCGGTTTTGCGCGCGGTCGATCGGGATGTTCGGGGTCGGCCCCAGGTCGGTGAAGACGCCGCTCATCAGCACATTGGGGCCGAAGGCGGTCCTGTCCGGGGTGAGCTCGGAGCCGGTTCGGTCAAAGCCCACCGTGAAGGCCGCCGAGGTTCGAGCCGACCACGCCCGCGTCCAAGAGATGCGGGCGTCGTGATTGCGGGTGAACGTGTTGGGATTCTGGCCCGCGATGAGCTGAAAGGCGTTCACCTGCTGCCCGGTAAAGCGGTAGCGCAAGACCAACTTGTCGCTGTCGCCCAGAGACTGCTGCAAAGTGGCGCCGAGCGAGTCGTTGTTGATCTGCTGCGGCGCATTCGTGTTGAGCGCCCGCTCGTCGATGTCGGTTCGGTTGGGAAGCTCCAACGGATACTTGTCCAGCATGTCCTGGATACGTAGGAACAACACCGGGTCGGCGGCCAGCGGCTCCCGCTCGTCCGCCCTGGGGACCAGCACGTTGCCATTCACCTGGCCGCGAGAGCGGGTCTGCGAGCCGTCGATCAGGAAATTTGCGCCTTTCCAGGCTGGCAGCGCGGCGTCGAAGCCGTAGTCGTTGGTCCGAGCAGGCTGAACGTCGCCCACCTGAAAGAACGATCGAGCCCGGAATATGCTGTTGTCGTGGCCCCAGAACACCGACCCGTGGGGGCCTGACGAAGGCCGATATAGGACAGCCGGGTTTGAGGAGGGCGCGCCGCCGTACTCGGCCCCGAAATAGGTCCGGTCCGCGTGGAACTCCTCGACGATCGTTGCGCTCACGCCGATCCGCTCGTTGAGCTCCTTCAGGACGTTGTTGTCGATTAGGTCGATCTGGATGTTCTCGTTTCGCCGGGACTCGCCCGATTCCGAGTCCACTTGCCCCAACAGGTTGAGCTGCGTGCGGTCGACCGATTCGGCGCTTTCGGCCACTGCGGAATCGACATCGACGCTCTCGACATTCTCGACAGCGGGAGGCGGCGCCGGCGTCTGCGCCGACATCACCCAACAAGAGCTAATGGCGCACAAAAGCGCACCCAGGCGAGCCGCCGAGTCGATCAACTTCAACTTTCCTAAATCCCGTGGGAACCAAATCCCGAGCGTGGTAGAGCCGGGCGGGGCCGGCGAAGCATCTACCTAATGTTACAGGAATGTTAAGGAATGATGAAGATGCCGGCCGGCGACCGTCTCCAGGCAGTTAGACCCAAGAAGCCGCCCGCCAGGCGAACTCCAGCAGCCCCCAAGCCTGGCTCAGCAGGTCGGGCTCCTCCGCCGCCGGGGCGGATGGGGCGAAGAGCGCCGCCAGCAAGAGTGCCGCCAGCGGCAGCACGGAGGCCAAAAGTAACTTTCTTGCGAGTCGCATCGTAGGTCGCCTATTGAAGGAGACGCACGTGGGCGACGGTTGGTAAGGTCCCTGCTTCCTGATTTGCAAAGGCTTTACATGTAGCCGCCCTCGCCGCCGGCCTTCTTCTCCTCGGACGGGAAGGCGTTGCGAATCGCCTTCCAGCCGCGTTGCAGCATGGAGGCGTCGGTGGCGCAGGTCAGGAAGCGGGCGCCGTGGTCCTTGCACTTCTGGAGCATCTCCGGCGTCGCCGCGTGGACGCCCGGCGCCACGCCGTTCTTCTCGCACGCCGCCACCATGCGGTCGAACGCGGCCCAAAACTTGGGGTGCTCAAACTCGCCCGGGATGCCCAACGACACCGACAGATCGAACGGACCCACCATCGTGGCGTCCACGCCGGGGATGGCCGTGATCTCGTCGACCTGATCGACAAAGTTCTGGGTCTCCATCTGGAGAATCACCATCGTCTCGTTGTTGGACGAATCCATCTCGGCGCGCGCGCCGTGGAAGTCCAGGTCGGTGACGATCGAGCGCAGGCCGTAGCCGCGGTTGCCCAGCGGCGGGAACTTGATGCAATCGACGATCCGCTTGGCCTCTTCCACCGAATCCACGCGCGGGCAGACCACGCCCATCGCTCCACAGTCAAAGGTGCGGGCGATGTAGGGGTACTCGTTCCACGTCACCCGCACCAGCGGCGTCACGTCAGCCGCCTTGGCCACGCGCACCAGCGTCTGGATGTCGGCGAAGCTAGCCCGGCCGTGCTCGGTGTCGAGGAAGAAGTACTCCATGCCGGCGGCCTTCATGATGACGACGACTTCGGTGCTGAAGTAGTCGGTAATACAGGTGCCGAGCACCCACTGGCCGGCCTTGAGCTTGTGCTTGATCGTGTTGTGTTGCATCTGGGTTCTCTTTGGGGAGGGGAACACCCGTTTTAGCACAGGCGCGGGGCCCGGCTCACGAACCCGCCGCGCGCTATGCTACGTTGGTCATTCCTTTGATGTCCGCCGAGCTTCAGAAAACTCCCCTCAACCACGTACACCGGGCGGCCGGCGCGCGCATGGTGGACTTTGGCGGTTGGGACATGCCGGTGCAGTACCCGGCCGGCATCGCGGCCGAGCACATGGCCGTGCGCACCGGCGTCGGCTTGTTCGACGTCAGCCACATGGGCGAGATCGAGGTGACCGGCGCCAACGCGCTCGATCTGCTCGAAGAGGTGACCTGCAACCGCGTCGCGAACCTGCGCGACGGCCAGGCGCACTACACCGGTTTGCTCAATGAATATGCCGGTTTTATTGACGATCTGCTAGTGCATAAGGTCGGCGAAGGGCACTATTTCCTCTGCGTGAACGCCTCCAACCAGGAGCGCGACTACGAGTGGATCAGCTCGCACGCCAAAGGCGACGTGCAGGTCGATTTCGTCAGCAAGAGCTGGGCGCAGCTCGCCGTCCAAGGGCCGAAGGCGCCGGCGCTGGTGCAGCGATTGACCGAAACCGAGCTGAGCAAGATTCAGTACTACTGGTTCGAGCAGGGCTCGGTGGCGGGCGTTCCCGGCATCCTGGCGCGCACCGGCTACACCGGCGAGGACGGCTTCGAGCTGTACATCCCCGCGGCCGCCGCCGAGCAGGTCTGGAACGCCGTGATGGACGCCGGCCAGGATCTCGGCGTCCTGCCGTGCGGCCTTGGCGCTCGTAACACGCTCCGGATGGAATCGGCGATGGCCTTGCACGGCCACGAGATCAGCGAGACGATCACGCCGCTGGAAGCCGGGCTGGGCTGGATCGTCAAGCTCGACAAGGGCGACTTTTTCGGTCGCGACGTGCTGCTCGATCAGAAGGAAAACGGTGTCTCGCGCAGGCTGGTCGGCTTTGAGATGACCGAGCGCGGCATCGCTCGCGACGGCTACCCGGTGCTGGTGGACGGCAAGCCCGCCGGAGCGGTCACCAGCGGCGGCCCGGCGCCGTACCTGAACAAGAATATCGGCATGGCCCTGCTCGATCAGCCCGTTCCCAAGATCGGCGACCCGATCGAGATCGAGATCCGCGGCCGGGCGACGGCCGCCCAGGTCGTGAAAAGGCCTTTTTACAAGAGCGATCGCGCCTGAGCGGTCGGCGAGGAGCGTACCCAATTCCGATGTATCCGAAAGAGCTGCGTTACACCAAAGAACACGAGTGGGTGCGGGTGGACGGCGATACGGCCGTCATCGGCATCACCAGCCACGCCCAGGACCAACTCGGCGACATCGTCTTCGTCGAGCTGCCCAAGACCGGCGCCAAGGCTCACGCCGCCCAGTCTTTCGGCACGGTCGAGTCCGTCAAGGCCGTCTCGGACATTTACGCCCCGCTCAGCGGCGACATCGTCGAGGTCAACGAAGACCTCATCGACGCCCCGGAGACGGTGAATCAAGACCCGCACGGCGGCGGCTGGCTGATCAAGATCAAAATCTCTGACAAAACGGAACTCGATACACTGATGACAGCGGAGGACTACGAGTCCTACGTCTCAGCCGAATCGGAGTCCTAACCCCGCCTTGCGCTACCTTCCAAAATCACCTCAAGAGCGCGCCGAAATGCTGGCCGCGCTCGGTTTCAGCTCTGTTGAGCAGCTCTTCGAGCACCTGCCCGAATCGGCTCGGATGGAGCAGCCGCTGCGGATTCCGCCGGGCCGCTCGGAGTACGAGATTATCGACTATTTCCGCGAGCGCGCGGCGGAAAGCGGCGAGGGCTACGCCAGCTTCCTCGGCGCGGGCGCCTACCGGCACTTCCGGCCCGTGGTCATCGACCCGTTGGTGACGCGCGGCGAGTTTCTGACCTCCTACACGCCCTATCAGGCCGAGATCTCGCAGGGCGTGCTGACGACGATTTTCGAGTTCCAGACGATGGTGGCGCAGCTCACCGGGATGGACATCGCCAACGCCTCGATGTACGACGGCTCCTCGGCCACTCCCGAGGCGGCCATGATGGCGGTGCGCATCACCCGGCGCGAGAAGATCCTCTGCGCGCGGACGCTGCACCCCGAGTACCGCGAGGTGATGGACGCCTATCTGGAACGCCAGGGGCTGCCCGTCGAGACCGTCGCCTACGACGCCGAGACCGGTCGCCTCGACATGGAAGCGCTGGAGCGGCAGCTTGACGACCAGACCGCCGCCGTTTTGATCCAGTCGCCGAATTTCTTCGGCATTGTCGAGCAGTCCAAGCAGATCGCCGAATTGGCCCACAAGCACGGCGCGCTGCTGATCGTGATGTTCACCGAGGCCGTGGCGCTCGGCCTGCTGGAGCCGTCGACCGACGCCGACATCGTGGCGGGGGAGCTGCAATCGTTCGCCCATCCGCCCAGCTACGGCGGGCCGTACTGCGGCGCGCTGGCGACTCGGAAGGAGTACATTCGCCAGATCCCCGGCCGGCTTGCCGGTCAAACCGTGGACGAAAACGGCGACCGCGCCTTCTGCCTCACCCTTTCGACCCGCGAGCAGCACATCCGCCGCGCCAAGGCGACCTCGAACATTTGTACCAATCAAGCGCTGGTGGCGTTGATGGCGACCGTCTTCATGTCGGTCTACGGCAAGGTTGGATTGCGCGAGCTGGCCCAGCAGAATGTCGCCAAGGCGCGGTTCCTGGAGAGCTCACTGGCGGCCAGGGGCGTCAAGCGGGTGTTCTCCGCGCCGTACTTCAACGAGCTCGTCGTCAATGTCGGCGAGGAACGGATGCGCCAGGCCAACCAGAAGGCGCTGGACGAAAAGATCGTCGGCGGGCTGGACCTGGGCCGCTTCGACCCGGAGTGGAAGGGCTGGATGCTGGCCTGCGCCACGGAAATGAACACGCGGGCGCAGATCGACCGCTACGCCGCCGCCTTTGCCTAGACCGGAGCCCGAAAGATGATCAAGAAGGTTCGATCGCACATCGTCCAGAACGAGCCCTTGCTGTTTGAGCGCTCCTCGCCGGGCAAGAAGGCCTACCAGCTTCCCGATCTCGACGTGCCCGAGGTGGACTTCACGGCCGAGCTCGGCGCGGACAGCATCCGCGACGAGATTCCCGGCTTCCCTGAAGTCAGCGAGGTGGAGGTCATCCGCCACTTCACGCGCCTTTCGACGTGGAACTACGCCATCGACCTAGGCCTTTACCCGCTGGGCTCGTGCACGATGAAGTACAACCCGCGCCTCAATGAGCACGTGGCGCGGTTGGAGGGACTGGCCTGGGCCCATCCTTATCAGCCGGAGGAGATTTCCCAGGGCGTGCTGCGCGTGCAGCGCGATCTGGAAAAATTCCTGTGCGAAATCTGCGGCATGGACGCCATCACGCTACAGCCGGCCGCGGGCGCGCACGGCGAGCTGACCGGGATACTGCTGGTGCGCGCTTATCTGGAGGCGCAAGGGAATCCGCGCAAAGTGATCCTGGCGCCGGATTCGGCCCACGGCACCAACCCGGCGACGGCGCGGATGTGCGGCTACGAGGTCAAGGAGATCGCCTCCAACGAGCGCGGCATGATCGATCTGGCCGCGCTGGAAGCAGCCGTGGACGACTCCGTGGCCGCGTTGATGGTCACGAATCCGAACACCGTTGGCATCTTTGAAGAGGACATCGCCAAGGCCGCCGAAATTCTGCACGCCAAGGGCGCGCAGCTCTACATGGACGGCGCCAACATGAACGCGCTGGTCGGCTGGGCGCGTCCCGGCGACTTCGGCGTCGACGTGATGCACTTGAACCTGCATAAGACGTTTTCGACGCCCCACGGCGGCGGCGGTCCCGGCGCCGGGCCGGTGGCGGTGCGCGGCCATCTGGAGCCGTATCTGCCCAAGCCGCGCATCCTGGAAAGCGCCGACGGCCGCTATTCTCTTGACCACGACCCCGAGCATTCGATCGGGCGGGTGCGGGCCTTCTACGGCAACTTCGGCGTGCTGGTGCGGGCGCTGAGCTACATCCTGGCCCACGGCGGCGAGGGTTTGAGAAACGCCACGGCTGACGCGGTGCTCAACGCCAACTACATCCGCCAAGGACTGCTGGACAAGTACCACCTGCCCTACAAGGGCCGCTCAATGCACGAGGTGGTTTTTTCCGACCAGCGCCAGACCAAGCAGGGCGTCAAGACGGGCGACATCGCCAAGCGGCTGATCGACTACGGCTTTCACCCCTACACGGTGAGCTTCCCGCTGATTGTGCACGGAGCGCTGATGATTGAGCCGACCGAGACCGAGGGCAAGCAGGAGCTCGACCTGTTTATCGATGCCATGCGCTCGATTGCCGAAGAGGTGGAGAGCGATCCGGAATTGGTGAAGGCGGCGCCGCACTCCACGCGCACGCGTCGGGTGAACGAAACGCTGGCCGCCCGCCAACCGATCGTGCGCTGGGAACCGTAGGAAAAACTGACGACACACTGACGTGTGGGGTTCGGTTTCGCTCGACGATCAGTAGCGCACTTTCACGTTCGGATTGAGCCTAAACGGAATCCGCACCAGCACCTCGACCACGACCGTCTTGCCTTCCTTGCGGGCCGGTTCAAAAACCCACTGCGCCAGGGCCGACTGCGCCGCTTGGTCCAACCGCGCGTCCACGCCGCGCAACACCTGCAAATCCCGCAGCGCGCCGTCCTCGCCGATCACGCCGTAGAGCGTCACTTCGCCCTCGACGCCCTCGCGGACCGCTTCGGCCACGTACTTGGGGTCGACCTTTTTGTGCGGCCAGGGAGGCGTGAGGGTCTCATCTTTCGCGGCCAGGCGCTTCTCGATGTCGGCCGCTGAGTCCCGCTGGCGCTTGCGGGCTTCGGCCGGCGGCAGCCACTCGGCGAACTGGATCACCCAGTCGCCGCGATAGCTGGTGACGTTGGGCATGTTGATCGCCACGGTGTAGACCGGCCGGCCCACGAAAGGCCGGTCCAGGTCAATCTTGGGCGCATCGACGGAGAAGTCTGTTGGGGGCGGGGCCCCGGTGAGGTCTCGAAAGCCCCCGGTGCGGGTCAGGCGGCGCAGGTCGTCGCCGGGGTCGCCGGGCTGGGGACGTGGTGCGGCCCCCGTCGTCGGCGCCGGCGCTCCGCGGATGGCCAAGTTCGGCGCACGCAGCGCGGCCGTCTGCTCCCCCGTCGCCGTCTGTCCGCCGTCAGGCGCGGCGTTCGGTCCGGCGGCGA
>CAYOPA010000192.1:0-9510 GCA_964405625.1 uncultured Bryobacterales bacterium | reverse complement strand
GGACAACCTGAAGGCCTGGTCGGGCGACCACTGCATCGACCCGCCGCTGATTCCGGGCGTGCTGTTCAGCAACCGCAAGTTCGAGGCCGAAAATCCAGGCATCGAGGACATGGGGCCGACCTGCCTGTCGCTGTTCGGCTTTGAGACGCCGGCCTTTATGGACGGCAAGGATATTCGGGTGCGGACCACGGCCTAAGCGTGGTCCTGCGAAGGTCATTGGAGCCGCTTAGTAAGACAGTACCGGTTCAATCGTCTTGGCGGCCTCGACCCAGGACTCGACCAGCGACAGGGCCGGCGAGGTGCGCGCCAGCTTCTTTGCTTCGTTGACCTCTTTCATCTTGGCGGCCAGATTGTCTGCCTTGCGGTTACGCAGCTCTTTCACGGTGTCGACTCCCGCGGCTTCGAGCAACTCGGAGTACTGCTTGCCGATGCCCTTGATGCGCATCAGGTCGGCCAGATTGCACCACTTCAGGATCATTTTCTCGGGAATACCCGTGTCGGCCGCCAGCTTTTTGCGGCCGGCCGGCTTGGCGCCGGACTTGAGCAGCGCGCCCGTGGTCTTGACGCCGACGACGGCCAGCTTACCGGCGTAGACCTCGCCAATCCCTTCGATCTCCGCGATTTTGTAGTTCATTCGGACAGCAGCTCCTTCGGTCATAGATCCTAACAAAAGGAACACGCCGGCTCATCGGTATTTCGCAAAAACTCTTACTTCCAGGCCGGCTGCCGTTCGCCCGAGGGGCGACGCCACACCGGCAGCCACGCCAGCGCCGTCAAGCGTACGTCGATGGCCGATTTTTGCGGCCGGATCGCGATCTCCTCAAACACCTCCGTGAGCGGATCGATAGAGGCTTGTGCGCTTGCGATCGCCTCCTGGAGCTCGACCTCGAGCGCCTCCAGCTCAGCCCGGCGCACCTCGAGGTTCTCCTCGGCGTGGCCGACCTGGCTTTTTTGCGCCCCAACGCGGCCGGCCGATCGCACCGCCGTCCCCACGCGCCGGACGTTCGTGGCCGACAGCGCTTTACGGCCGAACAGCGCCCCCAGCAGCCCGGAGCCGACCGAGATGACCGCCTGCATGGTTTGCCCCTTGGCCTGTTCCTGTTTGCGCTCCAAGGCCTGCTCGGCGCGGCGAATCTGCTCGGTGAGGCGGTTGAAGCGCGTCTGGAACCTCGCCCGCAACCCGTCGGCCAGCCGGTCGCGCTCCTCGCGAGCCAGGTGCTCCAGGCGGATACGGAAGTCGCGCTCGCTCTCGTTGGGTTCGGAGGTCAGCTTCAGCGACGGAGAACGGTACAAGATCATGGGATGCTCGTTATACAACCATGTGGCGAACCTCCTGGCCCAGGTCGTATAGCTGGTCGTCTTCGTGGCTTGCGCGGGCAACTCGGCGAATTCAACGTTTTGGTACGGAGCGGGCTCGGGCTCAAAGTCGGTCGAGCCGGTCAAGTCCGTCTCCTGGGATTCAGTCCAGTCGACAGGGTCTGGGACGTTGCGCAGCGCAGTAAGCGCAGCGAACTCGCGCGTTGCCTGTACGCCGTGCCGAGCGTTGGAATAGTGGACTCGCGCTAAACCATACACTGACGGTTCATAGACGAGCGTGGAATCTGATGCGCCCAGTGTACGTACCGGGACGAAAAACTCTGGAACGCTCAGGGCTAGGATCGGGCGCTGCGCCGCACCGACGGACGCGGCCGGTAGCGTAGGCGAAGGCGGGCTCTCCTGCTTCCTATCCGCCATCAGTCGCTCAATCTGCACTCTCGTCATCGGACCGCTCAAGTACGACAGAGCCCAGCGCGTTTGAAACGTCGTCGGCGTATCGTCGTGCACGTTATA
This sequence comes from uncultured Bryobacterales bacterium, assembly GCA_964405625.1. Lineage (GTDB taxonomy): Bacteria > Acidobacteriota > Terriglobia > Bryobacterales > UBA6623 > RI-231. The sequence continues at coordinate 7,680 of CAYOPA010000192.1, read as the reverse complement.
AAGCATGAAGACGCGCTGGCCCAGTCCGGATATCTTGCGCGCCATGTCCTTCCGGTCGAACGAAGTCCCCGAGCCCGCGGCAGCGCCTTCTAGGCCGTCAAGCACGCGGTCGCGGTCACGATCCGTCTGCAAGCGGCCGATGAACCACACGCCGGCGTTAGACAGCGCTTTATAGTCGATGTCTTTGGGGTTCTGCGTCGCCAGCACGACGCCTACGCCAAATGCACGCGCCTGCTTCATCAGCGTCATCAACGGCTGTTTGGAAGGGGGATTCGCCGTCGGCGGAAGGTAACCGAAAACCTCGTCCATGTAGAGCAAGGCCCGGAGCGACGTGGTGCCCGATTGCCGTCGCATCCAGCTCAACATCTCGCCCAATAGGCTGGAGACGAAAAACATCCGCTCGGCGTCGCCCAGGTGCGCGATCGAGAAAATCGAGATGCGGGGTTTACCCTCCGCCGTGTAGAGCATGCGGTCAATGTCCAGCGGATCGCCGTGCACCCACGCCTCGAAACCGGGAGAGGCTAGCAGGTTGTTGAGTGTCATCATCAGGCGGAATCGATCATTCGCCGGAAAGAACGACTCCAAATCAATTAGCCCGACGCGCTCGATCGGCGGGTTCTGGATCTGCTGCATCAACTCCGGGATGCTCAAGTCCCGGCCATCCTGCCAAGCCTTGTCGAGCAACAGAGAGAGCAGTATGAACTCACGGCTCTGGAGCGGGTCGGCTTTGATCCCCAATAACCCAAGCAACGAACCGCAGACCGCCTGAATCCGCTCGCGCAGCAATTCCCGATCCGCGCGCATCGCCTCCGACGGCGCCGCGAACGACTTGAGCATCGAAACCGGCAGCCCCGCCTCGCTGCCCGGCGTGTAGATCGCCATGTCGGCGGCGTCTCGCAGCTTGCGGATGCGCTCCCCGGACTGTCCCCACTGCGCCAGCCCCTTCTTCCACAGCTCGGCCTGCCCGGCGGCGTAGGCGTCCGGCGTCTGGCCTTTCTGGCGCGCGGCGCTCTCCTGGATCCACGGCCGAAAGTCCTCGGGCCTCAGCTCGGGAAAATTCAGCAGCAAGTTGGTCAGGTCGCCTTTGGGGTCGATGGCGATCACGGGGATGCCGTCGATCAAAGCCTCTTCGAGCAGGCAGATGCACAGGCCCGTTTTGCCCGACCCGGTCATGCCGAAGCAGACCCCGTGGGTGGTCAGGTCCTTGGAGTCGAGCAGCGTCAGCTCGTCGAGCAGCCCGCCGGCGTCCAGGTCGTAGTTTTTGCCGAGGTAGAAGGCTCCCAGCTTTTCGTAAGCGTTAGTCATAGGCGTTCTCAAGGACGGGACGTTGCACCCGAAGGCGAAGGACCCGGCAGAATAAGAGTATGCAATGGTTCTCCGCGATTCCTCTCGATCAGTTGCCCGGAACGGAATATTTCTGGTCGCTCGGGGCGAGCCTGGTGCGCGTGGTGTTGATTCTTTGCGTCGCCGTGGTCGCCACGCGGCTGCTGAAGAGGGTTGGCGCCGCGCTCAGCGACAAGGCCGCAAACGAAGCGGCCAAGCGCGACGACGCGATCTCGTCGGCGGAGCTGACCAAGCGCGTCGTCACCTTGGCTCGCTTCGTTCGCGTCACGCTGGGCGCTGTGGTCTGGTCGCTGGCAGTCGTGATGGCGCTGCGGGAGATCGGCTACGACGTCGGCCCGCTGATCGCCGGCGCGGGCGTCGTCGGTCTGGCCGTCGGTTTCGGCGCGCAGAACCTGGTGAAGGACTTCATCGGCGGGCTGTTCCTCCTGTTGGAGGATCAAGTCCGGGTGGGCGACGTCGCCTCCATCAACGGCACGGGCGGCTTGGTGGAGGAGATCAACCTACGCACGATCGTGCTTCGGGACTATGAGGGCGTCGTCCACATAGTCCCCAACGGGTCGATTAATACGCTTTCCAACCGCACCAGGGGCTTCTCTTGCTACGTCTTCGACATCGGCGTCGCCTACAAGGAAGATACCGACCGCGTCTCCGAGCTACTGGTCGAGATCTCTGAAGAGCTCCGCCAGGACCCGGACTTCGAGTCGAAAATCCTGGGGCCGCTGCAGGTCGCCGGCGTGGACAAGTTCGCCGACTCCGCCGTTGTGATCCGCGCTCGGATGCAGACGCCGCCGCTGCAACAGTGGGCCGTGGGCCGCGAGATGAACCGGCGCATTAAGAAGCGCTTTGACCTTGAGGGCATCGAGATCCCGTTCCCGCACCGCACCATGTATTGGGGGGAAGGGGCCAAGCCGGGTTTGACCGAAGCCGACGCGGCGGCGATCCGCAAAGTGGTGCGGGAGGAGCTGGCGGCGGCGAAGGGCGATTGACACCGGATTGCCGCCACGCTCGGCGCCGACAGAGCCGGCCACTGCTTAGCCCAAGGCGTAAGCTGCCTGTAGCATCGCCGCCTGACCTACGCTTTCAATACGAGCTTCAAGGGCGGGACGGGCTGAAGCCCGGGGCTGTTCATCCCTCGCCACCACCGCGCCCAAGTTACCGGCGTCCCTACGCGCCTACCCCGTCGCCATACCCTAGCGTTGACGATGCTATTCTGACGGGCGATGGCTGACTTCAAGCAACGCGTCGCCGTCGTCACCGGGGCCGCCGGTAACTTGGGCGCGGTGGTGGCGAGGAAACTGGCGGGCGACGGAGCCAGCGTGGTGGCGGTGGACCGCTCCAGTGAACGGCTTGCTAAGACATTTCGGGACCTCGCCGACGACGGCGACCGCTTGCTGATCGGCGAAGTCGACCTGACCGACGAGGCCTCGGTCGCGAGCCTCTTTCAACAAGTCGACGCCCGTTTCGGCCGCGTGGACATTCTCATCAACACGGCGGGCGGCTTTCGCGGCGGCTCGCCGGTGCATGAAGCGGACCCGGCGGACTGGGATTTCCTGTTTCGCCTGAACGTCCGGACGGCGCTGCTGACCTGCCGCGAGGCCGTTCGCCGGATGCTGCCGCAGGGTTCTGGGCGCATCGTCAATATTGCCAGCGAGGCTGCGCTGAAGGGATCGCCCGATTTCGCGGCCTACAGCGTGGCCAAGACCGGCGTGCTACGGCTGACCGAGGCGCTGGCCGGCGAGACCAAGAAGGCGGGCCTGCACGTCAACTGCGTGCTGCCGGGAACGATGGACACCCCGGCGAACCGCGAAGCCATGCCGGACGCCGACCGCTCCGAGTGGGTCACGCTGGAACAGGTCGCCGACGTGATCGCGTTCCTGTGCAAGGACGCGGCGTCCGGCATTACCGGCGCCGCCGTTCCGGTCCGCGGCAAAGCTTGAACTACGGCGCGGCGCTGGGGGTGTACGCGCCCGCGCTTCCCGACGCGGCCGCCCCGCTGATCTCGCCGCTGTTTGGGCCAACGGACAAGCCAGCCGGCAAACCGCCGGCGCGCTGAAGACAAGGGAGTCTTCGTCGGGATCGGAAGCCGTGATGAACAGCCTGACCGCTTCGCCCTCGACGCTAGACTGCCGCCGCAATGCGCCCGCTACAGCTTGAAGAGCTCGCGCAACCGCTTTGTTTGCGCCCGGCTGACCGGGATCGCGGTCTGGCGCTTGTCGCTCATCAACAGCCGGTAGCTGGACTTGAACCACGGGGCGACCTCGCGGATTCGGTTGATATTGACCAGGTAGGAACGATGCGCCCGCCAGAAAGTGGCCGGGTCGAGATGCGATTGCAGCTCCTCGATGGTTCGGTAGTTCGATAGCCCCTCAATCGTGGTCGCCACCACGGTAATCAGCCCCTCGTCGATGGTTGCGTAAACAATGTCGGCCGCGTCCACCAGCACCATACGGGCGCCATGCTTGACGAGCAGCTTGGAAGGGCCGCGAAATGCCGGCTGGAGTTGCGCCAGCAGGTGCGCCACGCGGTCGGGTTCGCCGGCCGGCGGCGCCTGCGGCCGCCGCTTGCGCGCCCGATCCAGCGCCAGCGCCAGCCGCTTCTTTTCAATCGGCTTGAGCAGATAATCCGACGCCTCCACCTCGAACGCTTCCACCGCGTACTGGTCAAAGGCCGTGGCGAAGATGAAGTACGGCGTCGGGCCGCCCTGCCCCAGGATTTTGCGCGCGACGCCCAAGCCGTCCATCCCCGGCATCTGCACGTCGATAAAGACGACGTCGGGCTCCAGGCTGCCGATCAGTTCCACGGCCTCGGGACCGTCGGAGGCGTGGGCCAGGATCTCAACGTCGGGGTGATCGCGCAGCAGGAAGGCGAGCTCGTCGCGGGCCGGCTCCTCGTCGTCAACAAGCAGCGCGGTCAGCGTGGCGCGGGCGGCGGGGACCTCGGTCGTCAATCGGCTTCCCACAACGGCCTTAACATACTCAAAGCAAACAACAAACGCGGTGCTCGAGCGAGCCTGATTAGGAAGTATACCAGACCGCCTGCGAGCGCTCGGCGCCGCGCTACACTAAAGATACCCACGGCTGAATTGGAGATGGAGCGGAAGATTCTACTTTACGGAGACCCTGTCCTGGAGACCCCTTGCGCCCCGATCGACGAGGCGGAGCTCGGCGGCGAAGAGCTCAAGAAGCTCGTCGACGATATGTTCGAGACGATGTACAAGGCCAAAGGCGTCGGCCTGGCGGCGCCGCAGATCGGCGTCTCCAAGCGGCTCTTTGTGGTGGACTGCTCCGGCGGCGAGGATGAATCGGAAAAGCTCGTGCTGATCAACCCGGAGATCATCGACACCAAGGGCGAGCAGGTCGGCGAGGAAGGCTGCCTGAGCATCCCGGGCTTTCGCGAGAACGTCCGCCGGCCCTACCGCGTCAAGGCGCGCGCTTGGACGCCGACGGGCGACGTGATCGAGGTCGAGGGCGAAGAGTTGTTGGCGCGGGCGATCCTGCACGAGAATGACCACCTCGACGGCGTATTGTTCCTCAAGCACATCAGCGCGCTCAAGCGCGAGATGATCAAGCGCAAGATCAAGACTCTGCGCAAGCGCGGCGAGTGGGACGAGCAACCTTGATGCGGCTCGTGTTTATGGGCTCGCCGGAGTTCGCTCTGCCGACGCTGCGGGCTCTGGCGGAAGCGCCCGCGCACGACTTGGCCGCCGTCTTCACTCAGCCCGATCGACCCGCCGGACGCGGCAACAAGCTCGCGGCGCCGCCGGTCAAGCAACTGGCGCTGGAGTTGGCGCTGCCGGTTTTCCAGCCCGAGAAAGTGCGCTCGGACGGGGCTTATGAGCTGCTGGTCGAGCTCCATCCAACCGTGATCGTGGTGGTGGGATACGGCCAGATTATCCCCCAGCGCATCATCGACCTGCCGCCTCACGGCTGCGTGAACGTACACTCTTCTCTGCTTCCCAAATATCGCGGCGCGGCCCCGGTGAACTGGGCGATCGTGCACGGCGAAACCGAGACCGGCGTCTGCACGATGAAGATCGTCAAAAAGCTCGACGCGGGCGACGTGCTGCTGTGCCGCACAACCGCCATCGGCTCCGAGGAGACGGCCTCGGAGCTGACCGCGCGCTTGGCGCCGCTGGGCGCGGAGTTGCTGCTGGAGACCTTGGCGGGGCTGGAGGCCGGTTCCATCACGCCCAGGCCGCAGGACGAATCCCAGATGACTTATGCGCCGATGATGCGGCGCGAAGACGGCCGGCTGGACTGGAGCTTGTCGGCCGTCGAGATCCACAACCGCATCCGAGGCTTTGACACCTGGCCCGGCGCTTTCACGTCGTTCCGCGGCAAGCGGCTGCATATCCGCCGAGCTCGGGTTGCCGACGGCGAAGGCGCACCGGGCGAGATCCTCGCCGCTGGCGAAACGGTCGCCATTGCCTGCGGAGGCGGCGGAGCCATCGCGGCGACCGAGCTCCAACCGGAGGGCAAGGCCGTGATGGCGGCGGGCGCCTTCGTGAACGGCTACCGGCCGCGCGTCGGCGAACGGCTGGGCGAGTAGGGATCTGCTTCCACCTTTACGCGGCTCGCGTGGTGCGCCGTGCGCCAGTGTGCCCGGCATGGGCTGTATCTAATGGGATGAAAGGATCCCATCGGGAGCGATGGAGGTAACCGTGGCAAAGAGCGAGGTGGAAGCCGCGAGGCCAAGCTGAAGGAAGTTCGGAGCAAAGGCCGAAGAGCCAAGGAGCAGAGCGCAGAGACCAACTTCGAACCAAGCCGAACAGGCTCCCGTCCGGAAAGGGCGGAGACGAAGAGCGCGACAGACCAGATGCGGTGGAGCCGCGGCGGGGTCGCTCGGGTGAGGGCCAGGGTGGAAAATCGGCGCGAAATGTCGTTGGAAAGCTTGGCTCGGCCGAGCGAGGGAAGCGGCTTTTGAGCGCGGGTGAAGCGCGGGAGAGAGCAAGTCCCGCTCGTCTGTGATCTGTAGGATCGCCGGCTCAACCGCGGGATACGGAAAACCGTACGTCTGGTGGTGTGGGAGGGCGGCGCGAGCCGCCCGACCCGATCGAGCGCGTCGCGGATCGGTTAGGATATCGGCACTATGCGTTTCCTGGTTGCGTTCGCGCTGGCCCTGCCGCTGGCCGCCCAATCTCCCACCGTCAAGATCGAGGAGCCGATGCCGCCGCCCGAGTGGGCGCTGCTCGAACGCGCGGTACTCTCGGCCGCTTCCGACGGCGCCGAGGCCTTCGCCAACCACTATCTCGATGAGCGCAACTTCCTCAAGTGCGTGGAGCGATGGGGCGGCAATGACGGCGCCGACGACGCCATGGAAAACTTCGAGGGCTGGACCCTCCTTTACGCCTTGGGCGGCGATGAGAAGGTTCTTCAGCATTACCAGCGCGCCTGGGAAGGCCACATCACCCAGTTCACCGAGGCCAAGGTCGAAGGCATTGAGATGGCCGAAAACGGTATGTACTGGCGTGAGTTCGTCACCGCCTTCGACTGGGAGCACACCGGCGAGGCGCTGGCCGCGTTCCACCTCTATGCGCTGGCACAGCCGCACGACCCGCTCTACCGCACGCGCATGCGCCGCTTCGCCCGCTTCTACACCGGAGACGATCCCCACGCCGACAACTACGATCGCGACAAGAAGATCATCAAGAGCGTCCACAACGGCAGCCGCGGCGCCAAGATCACGCCGGCCACCGAAATGGATTGGGGCGGCCTGCCGGTGGAAGGCGACCCGGAGCGGCTGACCCGCTACTCGACCGCGTCGAACATCAAGGGCGACCACCCGCTCAACCTGTGTACGGCGGCGCTGGGCTTCAACGCCCATCTGCTGACCGGGGACGCCGCCTTCCGCGACTGGACGTTGGAATACGTCGGCGCCTGGCGCGACCGGATCATCGAGAACGGCGGCAACATCCCCACCAACATCGGCCTCGACGGCACAATCGGCGGCGAATGGGACGGCAAATGGTACGGCGGCACGTTCGGTTGGAATTTCTGGCCGCAGTCCAGCAGCCGCAACTACTATCTGCGGGGCGCGCGCATCGGTCTCGGCGTGGCCGCACTGCTGACCGGCGACGCGAAGTGGCTGGAGCCGCTGCGTCTTCAGATCCGCAATCTTTATGCGGCCAAGAAGGTGGAGAACGGCCGCGTTCTGTTGCCCAACAAGCACGGCGACGACGGCTGGTACGGCTACGTTCCCAACGAGCAGATGGACGTTCAGCGCGACATCTACCTCTACACGTTCGACAAGACACACATGGAGGGACTGGAGCGCGATTCCTGGATGCGCTTCCTCAACGGTGACAATCCGGGCTATCCGGCCGAGGCGCTGCGCCGG
>CAYOPA010000191.1:0-9511 GCA_964405625.1 uncultured Bryobacterales bacterium | reverse complement strand
GGCAGGACCGCTGTCGCTTAACGCCTCTTCATCGAAACAGGAATGTCCGTCGCTAATTATTTCCACTGCTCGTTGAAATACCCGGCCGCGACCGCCTCGCCGTCATCAAGCCGCACCACCGCCCAATCCCCCAAGCGCGGATAAAGCAGCGCATTCGTCCCGCGAAACTCGGCCTCGCTAAAGGTGTGACCCGAGTTAATGACCACGTAGCGCGACGGCGCCAGCGGATCGGGGTAGACCAGCGCCGGAACGTGCGTTTTGGCGTCGTACGTACGGCCGCCGATGCGGATCTGATCGCCGTTCCACTCCAGCGGCAGCTTGCCGATAATCGCCGCGATGGCCGGGTTCGACGCCGGATCGCCGAACAGCACGCGATGGTCGCTGTCGCGCAGAGCCTTGGTCGGCATTTCGGCCCGCAGCCACTTGCGATAGTCCGCCGCAAAACGCTCCATCCGCGCATTGCCAGCCGGACCTTCGACAAAAAACCCGTCCAGGAAGGCGTCATCGATGGGGCCTTGCAGCCCAGGGCGCTTGACCGGACTGTCGCCCCGAGCCGCCTCCGCCGTCGCGAAGTATTGCCAGGCCCCGCCGCGCTTGGCGAGATACGCAACGTCGCCGCGAGCGGCGGGAACCTCCACCGGCGCCCCGTCCACTACCAGCGACGAGACCGCCCCACTCTCGGCCAGAAACAGCCGGCTGACGTTTTCGGTGGAGACCTCCAGCCGGCCCTCATGCCGCCGCGCGCGCACCTCGGCGCGCTCGTAGTGGCGCTCCAGCCCGTCCACGGTCACCCAGAAGCAGGTGGCGTAGCGGGTCGTGTAAGTCACAAAGCGCAGCCGGTCGGGATTCGGATCGACGCCACGCTCGGCGGCCCGCGCCAGAAATTTTTCCGACAAGGCCTTGCTGTCGGGGTGAAAGCTGTGGCCCATCTTCGGCCCGACAAGGAAAAGCGCCCGCAGCGACGGCAGCCCCGGCGCATGCCAGTTCAGCTCTTGCGGCCGAAAGACCGCGCCGTCGGCCGCCAACGCCTCGCGGATGTTCACGGCCGCCTGGAGCTGCGCGTCGTCCTCGCCGCCGTAACCGACGACAGCCGTGTTGTAGGCATTGACGGCGTAGTCGGCGGCGTCATAGATGCGCATCGCCGGACGGTGCCATTCCGGCAGCGGCTCGGGCAGCGTGCTTTTCGCGTAGTTGATGGTTTCCGTGAAGCCCGCGCCGGCCTCGACGCCCGCCCACAGGTGCGGGTAGTGCAGGCCCACGCCCCAGGCCCCCGCGCCGCCCATCGAGAAGCCGCGCAGCACGATGCGCCGCGAGTCCACACGGTAGTCGCGCTGCGTCGCCTCCAGCGCTTCGAGCACGTCCGTCTCGCCGGACCAGCGATAGGCGTTGTTGGTGCGCCCGAAAACCTGCATCTCCAGCCGATCCGACGGCGCGGCGCTGACAGACCGCTCCGCCGTCGCCAGAAAATTCACCTCGTTGAGCCGAGCGTTGCGACCGTGCAGAATTAGGTCCAGTCGGTAAGGACGGGCCGCGTCATAGTCGACCGGAACGCCAACCAGATACGGCTGCACGCTGCCGTCGACGCGCGAGCGGTAGGCCCGGGCCACCAGTCCGCGAGCGCTCGTCCAGGGATGCTCGCCTTTCGCCAGCGCGGCGGCGCGCTCCATGCCGGCGGCGGCGACCAACAGGGCGTCGTGCGCGTAGATTTTGCGGTGAAACTCTTCCGGGTCGGCGAGCAGCCAGACCAGCGCCTTGTGGTAGATTTCGACGTCGGCCAAGAGCGCGTCGTCGGCCCCGGACTTCCGCAGGACTTCTACGCGGGCGCCGAGCTCATCGGCTCGAGCCTGGATCAGCGCCCGTTCCGCCGCCGTCGGCTGGTTCTCGGCGTTAGGTTGGGCGCCGCCGACCGCGTTCAGGCCCAGCAGCAGAGCGAAGAGGACGGCAGTGAAACGCATGCGAGCGCCTATTATACGAAGGCTGGCCCCAACGCGTTGAACTACCTCGCCCACCTCTTCCTCACCGCCGACAATGAGGACCTCTTGATCGGCCAAATGCTCGGCGACTTTCTCGAGCCCGGCTGGCGGCAAACCATCCCGGCGCCGGTGCAGGCGGGCGTCCGGTTGCACCAACAAGTGGATGCCTTAACGGACTCGCACGAGCTCTTCGCGGTCAGCCGCCGCCGACTGCCGGCGCCCTACAGACGCTTTTCCGGTATCGCAGTGGACATGTTCTACGACCACGTGCTCGCCCAGCGTTGGGATGACTTCAGCCCTGGGGAGAGCCTCGACGAATTCTCACAGCGCTGCTACGCCACGCTGGAACGCCGCCGCGACGATCTCACCCTGCGGCTGCGGCGGACGCTGCCCGCCATCGTCCGCTACGACTGGCTGACGAGCTACCGCGAGATCGAAGGCATCAGCCGATCACTGCGCGGGTTGAGCCGGCGCCTGAGCTTCGATAACCCTTTAGGAGACGCCGCGCGCTTCCTGGAAACGGACTATTCGGGCTTCGAGGCGGACTTCATGGAGCTCTTCCCCGACCTCCAGGCGTTCGTCGAAGCTAACCGACCCGACGGCTCGCGCGTCGAAACTGAATCCCGGACGTGAGTCCGGGGCCAAACCCGATCGCGCGCCGAATAGACAACAGCCGTCCCACCGAGAGGGACTTGAAACGCCGCCGCGCTTCGTTGCATCTGTAAGGAAAGACAGCCGATCGAGCTAGAGCAAGAAAAACAACCTGCATGCAGGAGGCAAAAGAAACGATGTTGGGAAAGATTTGGAAAAGCTCCCATTTGGGAAAGAGTTTTGTCGTGGGGCTGACGGCCCTGGCCCTCGCCGTGGCCGTGGGCAGTGTTTGGACGGCCGAACGCGGTAACGCCGCGAGCGCGGCGGTCCCGGCGCTGGCTTCGCCGGCCCGCGACGCCGGCCTCGCCGCCATGCCGGCCGGCGGCACGTTCGCGCCGGTCGTCAAGAAGGCCGCTCCGGCCGTTGTAAGCATCCAGTCCGAGCGCACGGCCAAGGTCTCCATGCCGCAGAGCCCGCTTGATTTCTTCTTTGGCCCCCAGGGTCCGCCCGAGGAAACGGAGCGGCGCCAACGCGGCATGGGCTCCGGCGTGATCGTCAGCGCTGACGGCTACGTCCTGACCAACCACCACGTGATCGAGGATGCCGAGAAGGTCAAAGTGATCCTGTCCGACGAGCGCGAGCTCGACGCCAAGATCGTCGGGACGGACGCCAAGACGGACATCGCGGTGCTCAAGATCGAAGCCGGCGACCTGCCCGTGCTCCAGCTCGGCAACTCCGACAGCATCGAGGTCGGCGACATCGTCTTGGCCATCGGCAATCCCTTCGGCCTCGGCCAGACCGTGACGATGGGCATCGTCGGCGCCACCGGCCGCCAGTTCGGCATCATGGCGCGGCAGCAGGGCTATGAGGACTTCATCCAAACCGACGCGGCCATCAACCCCGGCAACTCCGGCGGCGCCTTGGTCAACGCCAACGGCGATCTGGTCGGCATCAACACGGCCATCCTGTCGCGCTCGGGAGGCAACCAGGGCGTCGGCTTCGCGGTGCCCATCAACTTGGCGCATCACGTGATGACGCAGCTCATGGAGAAGGGCCGGGTGGTCCGCGGCTACATGGGCGTGGGCATCACTGATATTTCCGCGGCGCTGGCCGAGAAGCTCGGCGCGCCCGACTCGCGAGGCTCCGTGGTCAGCAGCGTCGAGCCGGACGGCCCGGCGGACAAGGCCGGTTTCCAGGAGTACGACGTCATCCGCCAGGTGAACGGCCAGGACGTTCGCGACACGCGCGACCTGCGGTTGAAGGTCGCCAATACGCCCCCGGGCGAGAAGGTCGAAGTGGCCGTGCTAAGGGATGGCAAGTTGCAAAACCTGACCATCACCCTGGGCGAATTCCCCAGTGATGAGGTCGTGGTGGCGGAGGCCGAAGGCGGATCCAAGAGCGCTCTTGAAGGCGTCTCGGTGGAAGAGCTCACGCCTGCGCTTCGGCAGCGCCTTCGCTTGGGCAACGAAGTGTCCGGCGTGGTGGTCAGCCAGGTGCGCCAGGGCAGCCGCGCCGCCGAAGCCGGCTTGCAACCAGGCCATGTGATTCAGGAAGTGGAGCGCAAGCCCGTGAGCAGCGTCGCGGAGTTCCGCCAGGCGGTCCGCTCGGCGGGCGGCGAGGCGCTGCTGCTGCGGGTGCGCGTGCAGGGCGGCTCGCGTCTGATGATCATCGAGCCGTAGGCAAGTCTTTTCCCCACTCAAGGCCGGCGGCTGTACTTCTCGTACAGCCGCCGGTGTTTGTTATCGGTCGATACCTGCTTGCCCTGAATGAACAGCGCCCGAACCTGCGTGGTGATCTCCAGCGGATCGCCGTCCGTTAGGATCAGGTTCGCGATCTTGCCTTCCTCGATCGTGCCCAGCCGGTCGCCGAGACCCAGAATTTCGGCCGGGTTGCGGGTGATCGCCTCCAGCGCGGCCTCCTTGGGCAGACCGAACGGCACGGCGGCGGCGGCTTCGTAGGGCAGCGCCCGCGAGCTCGACGCGACGGTCGGGCCTCCGGAGGCGGCCCCGGGAGCGGACGAAGCGATGGCGAATTTCACGCCCGCGCGCAGCAGCTCTCCCGGTTGAGCGTAGACGGCGTCATAGGCTGCGTCCTCTTCAATCGGCAGACTCTGCGTCGGCCCCAAGATAACCGGCACGCCTTTCTCGGCGAGCAGCTCTTTCGCCTTGCCGGCCTCCTCGCCGCCTAGCAGGATCATCTTCAACCCTTGCTCCTCGGCAAAAGCGACTGCGTTGCGAATGTCGCGCTCGCGGGCGGCGCGGATCATCACCGGCCGCTCGCCGGCAAGGTAGGGCAGCAACGCCTCCAGCTTGCGGTCCACGCCGCCGGGTTCCAGCCCGACTTCTTTAGAGACCCTGTCCTGGCGGGCGGCGTCGAGCCAGCCGCGAATGGCGGCGATCTCCGTCTCGTACTTCTCCTTGGCCTTGCTGAAGCTCGTCGGACGCTTCTTTTCGTCGGCGGCGTCTCCCGGATTCAAGGTGTAAACCCGAATCGCCGGCCACTCCAAGTAGAGCGGCCCGGAGCGCTCAATCGCCATCTCTTCCCAGGTCCAGCCGTCCAAGTGCATCACCCCGGCCTGCCCGGAAATGACGCCGCCGGTCATGGCCGTGACGGCGTGGGTGACGCCGTTGGATCGGGCCACCGGCAGGTGCTCGCTCTCCGGGTTGACGGCGATCAGAGCCTCCAAGTGCGGATTGAAATCGCCTTTTTCGGCCGTATCGGTCGTCACGTCCACGGCGCTGACCTCCGCCAGGCCGAGCACGGAGAAGGCGTCAAACATCCCCGGATAGAGGTGCAATCCCTCGGCACGCACGACTTCCGCGCCGCGCGGCGCCTTCAGCCCGCGTCCCACGCCGGCGATCTTGCCGTCCTGGATCAGCACCGACGCCTTCTCCAGCGGCTCCCCGGCCAGAGTATGCACGGTCGCGTCCCGGATCAGGATGGTTTGAGCCGGGAGGGCCATCGCCGCCAGCGCCGCCAACGTCAACAGCCGGCTCATAACGCGGGCTCCTTGGCGGCTTCCGGCTGTTCCTTCTTGCCGCCGAGCTCTTCGAGCAGCTTGCGCTTCTCGTCAGCCAGGTCGATGCGCAGCTTCTCGTCCCGGACGCGGTCGAAGTAGATTCTTCCATCCACGAAGGTGGTCAGCACCTTCGAATAGACGCTTAGCGGCGGGCCGTCCCAGATCGCCAGATCGGCGTCCTTGCCAACCTCCAGCGAGCCGACGCGGTCGTCGATCATGAGCTGCTTGGCGGGGTTGATGGTGACCAGCGCCAGCGCCTCGTCCTCGCTCAGCCCGCCCCATTTAATCGCCTTGGCGGCCTCTTGGTTCAAATGGCGAATCTCTTCGGCGGAGTCGGAGTTGATGGAAACCAGCACGCCGCGGCGCGTCATCAGCGCGGCGTTGTACGGGATGGCGTCGAACGCCTCCACCTTGTAGCCCCACCAGTCGGAAAACGTGGACGCCCCCGCGCCATGCGCGACGATCTCGTCCGCCACCTTGTAACCCTCCAGCACGTGCTGGAGGGTCTGGATCTTGAAGCCGATCTCGTCCGCAAGCCGCAGCAGAGCCAGGATCTCGTCCGCGCGGTAGCAATGGGCGTGGACTAGGCGCTCGCCCTCCAACACTTCCACCAAGGCTTCCAGCTGCAAATCGCGGCGCGGCGGCAACATCCGCTTGCCGGAGCCGCGGGCTTGTTCGTAGTCGCGCCACTGCGCCCGGTACGCCTTGGCTTCCAGAAACGCCGCGCGGATCACGTCGTTCACGCCCTGGCGCGAGCCGGGATGGATGGGACGCCCGGCGCGCTTGGGGTTCTCGCCCAGAGCGAACTTAATGCCGGGCTTGGCGCCTTCGAACAGCAGCCCGCGCGCATCGGCGCCCCAGCGCATCTTGATCACGGCGCAACGGCCGCCGATCGGGTTGCCGCTGCCGTGCAGGATGTTCGCCGTCGTAACGCCACCGGCCAGCGCGCGATGGATGCCGACGTCCTCGGGGTTGAGCACGTCCTCCATCGAAACCATCGACGAGACCGGCACGGAAAGCTCGTTGATGGCGTCCACAGCGAGGTGCGAGTGGCAGTCGATGACGCCGGGCGTCACCCAGCGGCCGGTGGCGTCGATGACCTCCGCGCCGGCGGGGGCCCCCACGTCCGATCCCACGGCCACGATCTTGCCGTCGTCGATTAGCACCGAGGCATTTTCGAGCGTCGGCCCCGCCATGGTGATGACCGTGGCGTTCCGGATCAGCGTGGCAGCTGGCGCAGACGCCGCCAGGGCCAGCGCCAATAGCAGGCGCATCATCGGATCTCGTACCTCCGCCCGTCGATAAACACCAGCTTGGGCTGCGCTTTCTCCTCGAACGGGTTTTTCTCAAACACAACCAGGTTGGCGATCTTGCCGGGCTCGATCGAGCCCAACCGGTCGGCGACGCCGTGGATCTCGGCTGCGGACAGCGTCAAGGCTCGCAGCGCCTGCTCGGCGGACAGCCCGGATTCGACGGCCTTGCGTACGCCCGTCAGGGTATCGTCGGGGCCATTCGCCTTGGAAGCGAAAAAGGCGAACTCCGCCCCGGCTTGCGCGAGCGCCGCCGGCGAGGTCGGCGCCTGCTTGCGGAAGCGGAGCGTGCGCAGGGACGGCTCGGCTTCGGGGTCAGGGTCGGCCGGCGCCCGCGGCCAGGAGACGTCGACCAACGCGCTGATCTTGTGAGCCGCCAGTTCCTCGGCCACTCCCTCGGCGTAGGCCTGCTGCGCGCCGTGGACGACCATCTTCGGCGCCTGCTCTTCCCTGGACAAATCAAGCGCCCGGCGGATCTCGATCGCCGTATTCGCCGGGTACAAGGCCGGCTCGGCGGAGTCGAGCAGCTCGATCAGCGGCGTCAGCGCGCGGTCGTAGGCGGGGCGCTCCAGGCCGACGGGGTCGGCGGCGTAGAGCGCCAGCGCCTGCCGCTGCGTATGGGCGTCGAGAAAAATCTGCCGGATATAGGCGATGCGGCCCAGCAGCGAGCCGGGGTAGCCGCTATAGGCTTCGTTCTGGGCGGGAATACGGATAGCCAGCGCTCCGGCGGCTCGAACCACGCGCTCATCCAGGCGGCCGCGCCCCAGATTGAGCACGGAGACGCGGCCGGGAAAAATCCCTTGTTGCGGCGTGGCGGCGATGGACGAAAAGCCTCCCGCGCGCCACTTCTCCAAGGTCTCGTCGCTGGCCTCAAAGAGATCGGCGGCGAGCGCCCAGGGCGTTGTCGCCGGACGGTCCCGCGGGCCGTTGGAGACGACCCCGCCGCTGGCCGACCGCGGCGCCGGCACGCCCAGCGCACTCCGGGCGTCAATGAACCCTGGGTAGACCGTCAACCCCTCGCCGTCGATCTTCCAGGCGTCCGGCGGGATCGCTACGCTCGCTCCGACGGCCTCAATCAATCCATCCCGCAGCACCACCGTCCCCCGCTCCAACACGGGCCCGGAAACCGGCGCGATGCGGGCGCCCTCGATGGCGTAGACCCGCGGCGGCTCAGGCTGCTGCGCGCCCGCCAGGGCGGCGATCAGCAGTGTAAAGGCAAGGACGCGAGACATCGTCAAACCGGCAATCAAGTAGCCTTAGCGTACTACGGTGACCGCCCTGGGCAGGTCTTTCCTGCTAGAATCCCAACGGATATGCGTCGCTTCCCCGCCCTATTGCTTCTCAGCGCGCTGGCCCTGTCGGCCCAGACGCTCGTTCTCGATCACGTGACCTTGATCGACGGCTCCGGCGGAGCGCCTGTCTCCAACGCCGCCATCGTCATTCAGGGCCAGAGAATTCAAGCCATCGGCCCGTCGGCGAGCGTCAAAAAGCCCGACGGCGCGCAAGTTCTCGACCTGAGCGGCAAGACTGTCGTTCCCGGCATCATCAACCTGCACGGCCACGTCGGCAACGTTAAGGGCCTGGAGCAGGACCGCAAGCACTTCACGCGCGAGAACGTCATCGCACAGCTCCAGACCTACGCCCAATACGGCGTGACGATGACCACCTCGATGGGCACCGACGAGGACCTGATGATCGAGGTCCGCGACGAACGCATCCGCGGCGCTTTCCACAGCGCCAGAGTGCTGACCGCGCTGCAAGGCTTCACGACCCTTCAGGGCTATCCGACGACTGCCCCCGGCATCAAGGGTGTCGCCCAGGAAACCTCCTCGGCGGCGCAGGCCCGAGCCTGGGTGGACAAGACCGCCGCCAAGGGCGCCGACATCATCAAGATGTGGGTGGACGGCCACCATGGCGCGTTCGAAAAAGTCGGGCCGGCGCTCTACACGGCGATCATTAAGCAGGCGCACAAGAACAAGAAGCCGGCCTTCGCCCACGTCTACGATCTGGAAGACGGCAAAGGCTTGGTGCGGGCCGGCATCAACATCATCGGCCACAGCATTCGCGACCAAGCGGTCGACCAGGAATTCATTGACCTGATGAAGAAGAACGGCGTCTTCTACGCCCCGACCATCACCCGCGAGCAGTCCACGTACATCTATCACGACCCGCCGGCCTGGCTGGACGACCCGTTCTTCACGCAGGCCGTGGACAAGAGCGTGATCGACGCCGTCAAGACGGACCTGAAGAAGGCGCAGTCGACCCCGGAGATCGTCAAGCAGGGCCTGTGGGATTTCGAGATGGCCAAGAAGAACGCCAAGACGCTGGTGGATGCGGGCGTGAAGGTCGCCTTCGGCACCGACACCGGACCGCCAGGGCGCTTCACCGGCTTCTTTGAGCACTGGGAAGCGGAGCTGATGGTCGAAGCCGGCATCTCGCCGATGCAGGTGATTGAATCGTGGTCCAAGTACTCGTCGCAGGCGCTGGGCGTGGACAAGCAGTTCGGCACGCTGGCCAAAGGCAAGAACGCCGACCTGATCGTGCTCGACGCCAACCCGCTCGACGACATCAAGAACACGCGCAAGATCCACGCGGTCTACATCGACGGCAAGAAATTC
>CAYOPA010000190.1:0-9551 GCA_964405625.1 uncultured Bryobacterales bacterium | reverse complement strand
GGCGGCTTCTGCTTGTGGAAGACTCCGGCGACGCCCAGGCGGATGAACTCCAGCGCGTGCTCGTCGGGCAGCCCGGCGGTGACCAGCAGAATACGACCCCCGTAGCTCTCCCTTCGCAGCTGGGCGACCAACTCGAGAGTGTTTTGGTCGCCCAGGTCGTAATCGAGGATCAGGATATCCGGACGCAGGCGTAGCAGGTCCGCCAAGGCCTCCTCGGTCGACCCGGAAGCCCCGACCACTTCCAGAGTCTCGTCGCTGTCGAGCAGCCGGGCCAGCGCGTCGCGAAACAGCGCGTGGTCATCCAGAATATATAAGCGAATTGGAGTGGTCGGGCTCATCGATGCTTGCAGTTTCGTCCTCCTGGTCCACGACCGATACGAGGGTGACGTCAAAGCGGCAGCCACTCGGGGTGGGCGCGTGGACGAGCTCGCCGCCGAAGCTCTGCAACAGCGCCCTTGAAATATAGAGTCCCAAACCCGAGCCGTCGGCGTTGGGCCGGAATGGGTGAAACAGGTCGCCGGGGTGCTTCACGCCAGGACCGGAATCGATGAATGAGACCAAGACGCGCGAACCCAAGCTTGAGACCCGCACTTGGAGGCGCCGCTCCTGCACCTCTTCCACGGCCCTCAGGGAATTCTGCGCCAGATTGAGGAAACATTGCAGCAGCGCGTGCGGCGACGCCCGGACTTCGGCCGGCACATCGTCGGCGATGCTCCACTCGATCTCGCCATCCACATCGGCCCAATCCGGCTCGATCACGACGCGGAGCTGATCGATCACTTGCGCGATGGAGGCTCGATCATCTCGCTGGCGCTGTCGGCGCAGCTCAAACTTGGCGACCTCGGAGAGGCCCTGCACCAGCGTCTGCAAGGCGCGGAAGTCTTCATTGTCCTTGAGCTCGTTGAGGCGTTTGAGGTTGGAGGAGACGACCGAGATCGCCGAGCACATGTTGCAGATCTCATGCGAGACCGCTCCGGCGAGGAGCTGGTTGTAGGCCCGCAGGTGCTCCAAGTTCTCGCGCTCGCGGTCGCGCACCTCCTCGGAGGTGTCCACGATCACGGCGGCCAGACAACGTTCCGAACCGCTGCCGTAGGTGGAGAACCACGTCATCATGGGGAAGTGCGAGCCGTCCGCCTTGTTCGCCCAACCCGAGGCCGACGTCCGCAGGTGGTTGGTTTCGCTGACCCGCAGGGCGCTGGCGAAAGCGGGCACCAGACGGCTGGCGTCGGCGCTGATCATGGAGCGACCGTTGTTGAAACCGAACATCTCATGCGCCGCCCGGTTGGCGCCCAACACTCGGGCGTTCACATCGATCGTGATCATCCCCGCCGGCGAGTCGTCGGCCATGATCCGCAACTGCTGCTCGGCCTTGCGGCGCAGCCCGGTCTCCAGTCGCAATTGCACGTAGTGCTTGAGCATGCGCTGGCGATTCTGAAACACCTCCAGCACCAGCAATCCCGCGCCGCAGTAAGCGATAGTGGCCATTGCAAAACGCAGGAACCACTCCAGCGGTTCCAGCTGCGGGTGGAACTGATCGCGAACCGCGGCGCACAGCACGGCCATCATCACGACCTGCGTGTGCGTTAGCGCGATGGCTGCGATGGCAATCGGAAATACGTAGAAGACGCCCAACGAGACGTCGAGGTGGCTGGTCCACTCGATGACCGCCAGCACCGCGATGCAGACCGCCGAGAACACCAGCACCCGAGAGCGCCGTAGCAATCTCTCGGGAACCACCATTCCCAGTACGGTGAGGCGAGTCGGCATTCTGGCAGCCCCTTATTATCGCGGACGACTTGGATTATAGCCAATGCATCATCGGATGGATCAAACGATCAGCCAGGACCTCATCGTCCGATCGGCGGGGCCCCGCCCGCGGGAATCTTGCAGTCGCTGACTGACCGCTCCAGGCGATCGGAAGAAGGTCGAGAGAGGGGGTATCAAAGCCCGTTTTGTCCGGTACTCTGCAATTGGGCAAGAAAATGATCGTACGAAAATGTGGTGCGTGGGCAAGCTCGATGAGGCCTACATCGAGCGCATGGAAGACGTGCTGGCGGTCTACGAACGCCCGTATGACCCGAAACAGCCGGTCCTTTGCCTGGACGAGAAGCCGGTCACCTTACATGCCGACGTGCGGCCGGGCAGCTTGGCGGCGCCGGGCCGGGAAGCGCGCTTCGACAGCGAGTATGAGCGGCGCGGAACAGCAAACGTGTTCTGCGCCGTGGAGCCGAAAGCGGGCCGTCACTTCACTTTCGTGACGCCCAACCGCTCCGGGGTCGAATTCGCCAAGGCGCTGTTTGAGCTGGCGCTGGCCTATCCCGAGGCGGAAACGATCCATCTGGTGATGGACAATCTCTCGACGCACACCCGCAAATCGCTCACCGACCTGTGCGGCGAGGAGTTTGGCGCAGAAATTTGGGCCTGCTTCACACCGCACTACACGCCGACACACGGCAGTTGGTTGAATCAGGCGGAGATCGAGATCGGACTATTCGCGAGGCAATGCCTGGGCAAGCGGCGAATCCCGGACCTGCCGACGCTGCGCCGGGAGACCGCCGCCTGGAACCGCCGCGTCAACCGCGACCAGATCAAAATCGACTGGAAGTTCGATCGCAAAACGGCGCGTAGGACGTTTGGCTACAAAAGACCAGTTATCAGGCGGTCAGGACACTAGAGGAACTCGACCTCGCCAGTGGCATCTTCCAGGAGGGCCGCGACGACTGTGATTCCCGATCCGTCACCTAGCCGGTCATGGAGCACTTCCGCCATCCGCAATGCGTGAGACCGGGCAATGGCTGCCGTCGACTCAACCTCGGGACCCGGCTCCTTCGCACTTAGCCTCGACCGACTCTCCTCGATTTCTTGTGAAAGTGCGTCAATAGGAGATTCATTCCCTGGCTTGTTTAGTTCGATGACGCTACAAAAACTGTGCCCTAGGACGACAGCGAGACTGATGCCGTCGTTTTCCTTGGCGAGTAAGGCCCCGGCCACTTCTCCGTCTCCCACAATGTTCGCGGGCGTTTGCATGATAATAAGTTCTCCGGGGTCCAGCCCGAAGACGTGTTCGGGGACGGGCTGGAGATCCGAGCAGACAACTATAGCTGCCGCTGGGTGCACCTGAGCGGTACTCTTCTTATTGATCGTCGGATGAAAAGCGCTTCCTCCCTGGGATACATAGCGGGCGTTGCCGGCACGGAGGAGCCTGATTGCATCGGCCGCTGACTGCGGTTCGTTCATCGTCTTGCTCCGAGATACGCTCAAGTAATCCACCTTCTACCGGTGGAGTGCAGCGCCGATCAATGTATTATCCGGGATGGCCACCCAGTCCCGATTTGGTTCGTAGTGATACATGATGTCGTCACTGTCCCGGTCGATCGCGACGAGGTGGATCCATTCGTTGTCGCACAACTGACTAAGGCCAGGTTGACGGCGAACGATTTCAAGAATGCGTTGCCGCGGCGCTTCGATCGCCACCGTGATCCGGATCGGCTCGTGGTAGGCGGCTGTACCACTCATGACAGACTGCCAGGCGAGCCCTGTCCTTAGGTCGCTTTGCGGTCCGGACATGATTCCGATGCGGCCAACCACGTTGTGGTAGATCTTACTTCCGCTTCCAAAGATCTCCGGGTCTGTCGCAGAGAAGTAGTGTTCTGCGTTGATCCACTGGCCGACCACCATAGGACCGTTCAGGATGCCCTCCAGTAGAGCGCCGCTTGGATCGATCCGGTAGTCATGTGAGTTCAGAAACGTTCGCCCCTGAAGGTTCAGCTCTTTGGTCAGCGCCCGGTTGCCAATGATGAACGCAGCGTTTCCCGAAAGGCCCCATTCCGGCCGTGTTTCGCTCCAATCTCCTGCGCGCCGGTCAATCTCTTTGGCCACGGCTCCGGGTGACATGTCTGAACCGGAGCCCGGCAGGCGTTGAAGCCGCTCACGATTCGTTCCCTGCCGAGCTTTTCGGAATCCTTCCTGTAGTTGCTCAAAATCTCTGCGGTGAGTCTCCGGCAAGTCTTCCAGATCATACAGGTAGACGATGTCCGTTGTGGTGTCGTGCACACCGCCAACGAAATGGGTATCTTCGGGAATGACGACCCCGTTCTTCGCCAGTTGCGCCCGTACTTGCGGCTTGTTCGCAAGTGCCGCGAAAAGGCGGGCATTCGGCTCGCCAGAGTTGCCTCCACAGGCGCCGCAGTTGAGCGCCGCCTCGTACGGATTGTTGTCCGACGTGCTGCTGTGGCCGCACAACACCACCAGCCGGCCGAAGTTACGTACCAAGCCCATGGTTCGGAGCGCCCCCTCAATAACGGCCGCTTGGTCCGCGGGTGGCAAGCCTATGCCCTCTCCGGCCGGGTCCGCCGTCATTCTCGTACCAACGGGCGGGGCAATCCGATTCTTCACACGCTGTCGCCATTGACGATACGCTCGGGGGAAAATCGTCCGCCCGATCAACGGGACGCCGAAAATCCAGCCGAGCGACTCGACCGTGACAAACGGCGTAAGAACGTGCGACTTCAAATCGTGCAGGATCTCGTGCAGCGAGTGGAGGAACCGGACGCCGGCCTTGTGCTCGTCCAACTGCTTCGCTTGATCCTCTCTGGCCACCTCGCGCACGCGGTACTGGGGTTGCACGATGGCCGGGAGTTGGTCCGTCTCATGGTGATGATCCAACGAGCGACTGCGCATCGGAATGCCGAAGAAACCGGCGAAACCGATCGTCTCGAAATCCCCCGATGCTTCCAAGCTGCGCCGGAAGGGCTCGGACCGGACGTCGATGCAGAAGATCACTTGCGCCAGCGGACGTTCCGCTTTCGAATAGTCGACAAGCGACTTCGGAACCGCCGCGCGAAGCTTGCTGATCAGGTCCTCGTGGTAACCTGCCTCAAAGGCTTTGAGCCACACCGGCCCGTGTTCGGGTTCGGCAAATTCGTCGAGCCAGTTGAGAAGCGTCTGCAACTTGTCAGATCCAGCGGCCGCCAGTTCCTGACTGGACATCCCAAGCGCGTCCGCGAGCTTCGCAAGACGCCACCCTGCGGCGAGCCGGGCGGTTTCTTCGGGATCGGGAACGGCCGGAGCGTTCCGCTTCCGCACGTAGGAAACGATCGCGTTGAGCTTGCCTTCAATCCCGAGCTCCGTCCGGCATGTCTGATCCACCAATTCCCGCTCGTAGAAGAGGCGGACTGCCAGGTATTGCACGAGGTCGATTGGATGGGCCACCTGCCACTCGTAGCCGTCTCGTTCGGCGCGCCAGTTGATGAAGCTGGCCCAGCCGCTCAGTGCGGCGAGCTCCAGAGAGAGGTACGCCTCAGTAAGGTCCTCCGGTATGCCCAATCCTCTCAGGTGATGTAGGAGCGCTTCCTCCGGCGAAGCCGGCAGGGCCGCGATCTTCGCACTGCTGTTCGCAATGCCGACAGGGGACCATTCCTTCGCCGCGAGACTCCGCCAAGCGGCGTAGAAGCCCTCTCGCCGTTTCGGCATCGCCCAAACTGAGTGTCCTTCGTCCAGAAACGCTTCACTCCACTTGATCAACTCGCGGTCGATCAGCCAGCTCAGTTGTGTCCTGCATTCCTGGTCACACCAACGGGCGAGCGTCAAATCCTGGCCGATCTTTTCCGCCGCATCGGGTGGAACCCGCCCCGGCGCAACCTTACCGGCAAGCGCGCGAATCCCGGCGCTGTCGGGTTCGCCGCTGACTACGGCTTTGATCGTCTCATCGGCCGGTGCGGTAAAGCCCCTCAGCAGGTGCGCGCGCAATACAGCGAGATGGCTGATCTTGTGTCCGCCAAAATCGACTTCCTCCTCGCGGGCAACCAAGCGCACCGCAGCGGTCACATGCTGCGCGGAAATCCGGCCAGAATCGACCAGTTCTCGATAGGCTTCGTTTCGCAGGTAGCCCCGGCCTCCGACAAAACGGCGCGCAACACGCACTGCTTCTTCGAAGGGCAGCGTCTCCAGTTCCCGGATCGGGTTGTGATGAACGAAGCTGCTCATCGGCCAATAGTGGGCGATGACGACACTGGATTGGTGTACGATCTCTCTGAGTTCCTTCGGAGTCATGGAAACTACCACATCCCCTCCATCGCATTGGCGATACCATGGATGCCAGCGTCCAAGATGTTCTGGGGAACAACGCCGAGAACAACCAGTAGAGCGATCACGCCCACGAACGCGGCCACCTCAGTTCCGCTCAGGTCTTTATAGCGCAAATCTCCGCGATGCGGCCCCCAAAGGAGCCTTCGCATCAGTTGAAAGAAGTACCGGGAGGCGGCCAGCCATGCGGCCACGATCATCACCAAGCCGGTGGACATCGTCGTCGCGGGGCTCAACAGCATGCCGACGAATCCGAAGAACAGCCCGAAGGGCGGTAAACCGGAAGCGGCCATGATCAGAAGGGCCATGCACAGGGCGAATCGCGGCATGGGCCGGAACAAACCGCCAATGCGGTTCAAATCCAGGTCCCCGAACCGCATTCGCACCAAGTCCCAGCCGAGCACCATCCCCCCGTTCGCCAAAGTGAGCGCTCCTCCGTAGAGCACTGCTTGCGAGGTCACCTCACCGGCTTGGGCCAGATACCACCAGAAAACGGAATAGAGAGCTACCCCGCCATGCGCTAGAAGGCTCGATACTCGAACCTGAACCAGTGCCTTGATGGAGCCCCAAACTGCTCCGAATGCGGCAAGCACACTGATCGCCGGAAGCAGCTTCGGCGAGAGGCTAGGCATCAGGACAATCGCCATGCACGCGCCGACAGTAGGCAGAATCACCGCAAGCACAGTGGCCGCGAATTTCGGCGTGCACGCCAGCGCCCCGAGGTATAAGAAGTGGAACGGAAACAGGGGAAGCAGCAAGGCTGCTAGCAGAAGGCCCCCCAGGGCGCCGGCTGTGCTACCCGTCAGGTCCGCTGCTTGCCAGGAAAGAACCAGGGCGACGATCGCGACTAAAGCGAGCGCGGTGTTGGAACGGTCCACGGCCAAGCCCAGTCTCTTCAGCCCGCCAAACAACCGCAGGTCGAATACACCGAGGTACAGGCGGTTGATGAAGAACAGATAGAGCGCCGTCTTCAAGGAACCCGACGGCGGCTCTGCTTTGCTCCAGCGGGCGCGGTAGAGACTCATCCAACTAATCGCGACAACCAGCACAAATAGCATGGCCAGCGCGGCGAACGCCGCGAACGGCAAGGCCGCCGCCTCAAGGTACCCGGCGACCACTCCCGGGTCCGGATATAGAAAGCGCGTAAATGCCTCGGCGGCAAACAGGTAGATGGTGGAAACAACTCCGACCGCCAGCAACAATCCACCTTGCGCGGCCGCAGACATCGTTTCCCTGCTTCGATAGAGCGTCAGCATCGCCTGCGAGGCGGTCACCCAGCTAAACAGCAGGAAGATCATCAGTCCCTGCGAATCAAGAAACTCGATGCCCAACACCGCGTGCGCAGCGGTGGTGATCCCCAAAGGCAGCAGCAGCGACACGACGAAGCCGAGGACCCACCCACCCGCGCTCAACGAAGACACCCCCCGAACCGGTCGGGGATGGCGCGGCTCTTGGCGCGTTTCGTGAATCACATCGCCGCAGTTGAGGAAGATCGTCGCCTTAAAGAGTCCATGAGCGATGAGGTGAAAGACCGCCAGCGAAAAAGCGCCCAGCCCACACTCCATGATCATGTAGCCCATCTGCCCCATGGTCGAATAACCGAGAGTCTTCTTGATGTCGTTCTGTACCAGCATCAAGCAGGTACCCAGAATCGTCGTTGCCAATCCGATAGCGAACACGAAGTGCAGCGTGGACGAGCTCAATCCGTAGAGCGGCGCCAATCTGGTCAGCAGAAAACCGCCCGCGTTGATGATTCCCGCGTGCAGCAAGCCATGGATCGGCGTGGGTGCGTACAGGGAGTCCGGGAGCCACATGTGCAGGGGGACCTGCGCCGACTTGCTCATCGCCCCCACGAAGATCAACAGCGTCACGGCGGTCGCACCGCTCAATTCCAACAATCCGCCGAGCAGCTGGAACTGCGTTTGGTCGGCTGCGGCCCTGGCGAACAACTCAGGCAGTTGAACCGTCCCATACAAGTGATAGGCCAGAACGATGCCACACAGGAAGAACACGTCTCCGGCGCGCAGTGTCACGAACGTCCGCAAGGCGCTCAGAGCGGTCGGCTGATGGGAATAA
The DNA here is from genome assembly GCA_964405625.1 of uncultured Bryobacterales bacterium. GTDB lineage: Bacteria > Acidobacteriota > Terriglobia > Bryobacterales > UBA6623 > RI-231. The sequence goes on along the minus strand of CAYOPA010000190.1, from coordinate 1,391 downwards.
TTGTGTTGCAGAAGCGGCAGCACCCAGCTCAACAGCTGCCAGGAAATGAACAGCATCACCAGATCCGCGGCGGACACCATGAACAGTAACGCGGATAAGGCAAACGCCAACAAGGACAAGTAGCGCGGTTGGCCAATGTCCTGTTGCAGGTAGCGGATCGAGTAGCGATAAAGCAACAGACCGATGCCCGAGATGACGACCATCATCACGGCAGCCAGCCGGTCAATCGACAGCTCCACGATGGGCAATCCGGCCCAAGGCGAATTGAACAGGACGATGCGAACGGCTTCAACGCTCTGGGTCGCCTTCACCAAGCCGGCGACCGAGGCGAGAAATCCGATGACGAGCGCCCACCAGCCGAACCAGAAGTTCCGTTCACTGACGTAGCGATTCGGAAGCGCAGTAAGGAGCGCGGCCAGGAGTGCAGCCAATGGGGATAAGGCAGGTAACCAGATCAAGAAGGACCTCGCGCTTCCTATTGCCGACGCCTGTTCTTGGCACTATGAACTACGGGCTGGCTGGAACCGGAACGTATCATGATACAACGATACTTCGTAATGCAGCAGCTGGACCGGGATTTCCTGTCGGCGCAATGTGAAAAGATCCCCCTGAGAGCAAAGTAGAACGATCCCCTCCAGAGAGCCGGGATTTCCATTTTGGCCATCCCGACGTGTTGACGGTAGCAGAGCTTGCCCGCCGGTGCATCGGATTTCCGGCTTCTGGACCACGTCAGACCTCGTTCCTGCTGTGTTGAGCCGTTCTCTGGGCGTCCCGCACCGCGCCGCGGCCTCGTCGGGGCTCAGGCCGGGCCGATTCGGCGACACTGCGCCGGATCTGGTGATCGCTCCGGCCGGGCAACGGTTCCAGTTCCCGCCGCTGGCGCAGGCGTCGCTGAGGGCGAGCCTGCTGGAGAAGATTCCGGCCCCGCTGTGGACCTTCACCGCGCGCGTCACCGAGCGCAGCGAGCTCGGTCCGATTCGGAGCGTGGCCTGCTACGTGGACTTCGAAAATGACAACATCGCCCACGTTGAAGCGGCCGCTCAGCTTGCGTTGCGCTTCAACGCCAAGCTGCAATTGCTGCATGTCGTTCCCACCATCCATGAAGGCTCGCTAGGACTGGGCTGGGACTCCGACCGCCCGCTGCACCCCGACGTCGCCGAGCAGAAGCTGTACGACCTGCTCAGCCCGATGCATCGGGGCGCTGAGTTCCACGTGGGTGTGGGATCGGAATCGTCCCAACTGCCGGAGCTGATCGAGAAAAGCCGCGCGGACGTGCTGTTCTTGGGCGAAGGCCAGGCGCTGGGGCGCAGCTTGCTCGGTAAGCCGACGCTGCGCTCGATCGTGAAGCGCTCTCCCTGCCCGGTGATCTGTTTCGACGGGGCGGCCGCCTG
>CAYOPA010000189.1:0-9565 GCA_964405625.1 uncultured Bryobacterales bacterium | reverse complement strand
CTCCGCCCGGCTGGTCGTCCCGTCCGACCGCGAGATCACCCTGCTACTGAAGGCCAAGGACGTGCTGCACAACTTCTTCGTCCCCGAGCTGCGCATCAAGATGGACACCGTCCCGGGCCTGGTGGGCAAGCTGCCGTTCAAGGCCGACAAGTTGGGCGTCTATGAGATCGCCTGCTCCGAGCTCTGCGGGCTGGGCCACTACCGCATGCGAGCCTATCTGGAAGTGGTCGAGCCGGCGCAGTATGAGCGTTGGTTGACCGAGCAGGCGTCCTATCTCGAGTAACCCATGACTGAAGTCTCCCAGTACGTCGAAGTCCACCGGCACGACCCGCCCAGCGGGTTTCTGTCGAAGTGGATCTTCTCGACCGACCATAAAGTCATCGGCGTCCAGTACATCATCTTGGCGCTGGTGGCGGCCTTCACCGGCATGGGGCTGTCGGTGCTGATGCGGTTGCGGCTTTCGGCGCCAACCGATCCCAAGCCGTGGCTGGAAGCCTTGTTTCCGGCCGGCGCTCCGGGCGGGTTGATGACGCCGGAGTTCTATCTGGCGCTGTTGACGATGCACGGCACCATTATGGTCTTCATGGTGCTGACCACGGCGCCGCAGGGGGGATTTGGCAACTATTTCCTGCCGATCCAGATCGGCGCGGCCGACATGGCTTTCCCTCGCCTGAACATGCTGTCATTCTGGCTAACGGCATTGTCGTTCCTGGTGCTGGTGGCAGCGTTTCTGGTGGAGGGCGGCGCCCCGATCTCCGGTTGGACGGCCTATCCGCCGCTGAGCGCGCTGGACGGGGCGGTGATCGCGGGCAACGGTCAGGACTGGTGGCTGGCCTCGATCGCGATCTTCTGCCTGGCGTCGCTGCTGAGCGCGCTCAACTTTATCGTGACGACCCTGGAGATGCGCACCGAGGGCATGACGATGATGCGCCTGCCGCTGACGGTTTGGGGCTGGTTCTCCACGGCCGTGATCGCGCTGCTGGCCTTCGGCGTTCTGCTGGCGGCCGGGGTGCTGCTGCTGATGGACCGCAACCTCGACACCAGCTTCTTTATCCCCGGCGGGCTGGTGGTCAATGACCAACTCGTCAACCGCTCCGGCGGCTCGCCGATCCTCTGGCAGCACCTGTTCTGGTTTTTTGGGCACCCGGAGGTCTACATCGCCATCCTGCCGGCGATGGGCATCATTTCCCACGTGTTGGCGACGTTTTCGCGCAAGCCGGTGTTTGGTTACAAGGCGATGGTCGTCGCGATGGGCGCGATCGTCACAGTGGGCTTTGTGGTCTGGGGACACCACATGTTCGTCAGCGGCATGAGCCCGTACTCGGCGTTCGTCTTCTCGATCTTGACGATGGTGATCGGAGTGCCGTCGGCGATCAAGACGTTCAACTGGATCGGCACCATGTGGGGAGGCAAGCTGCGCTTTACCTCGCCCATGCTTTACGCCATCGGCTTTGTGTCCGTCTTCGTGGCCGGCGGCATCACGGGCATCTTCCTGGGGCAGCCGACGCTGGACCAGTATTTCCACGACACCTACTTCGTGGTCGCCCACTTTCACCTGATTATGGGCGTGGCTACTGTGATGGCGATGTTCGCCGGGCTGGCGTACTGGTTCCCCAAAATGTTCGGCCGGATGATGAACGAGACTGTCAACAAGATCCACTTCTGGGTGACCTTCTTCGGCGTCTACGCAGTGTTCGGCCCGATGCACTTTTTGGGCACGATGGGCCATCCGCGACGCTACGCCGAAACCAGCGGCCTGAACTATCTGGCCGAGGGCGGCGCGGACTTGCTGCATACCTTCATCAGCCACTCCAGCTATACGCTCGTGGCGGCGCAGGTGTTGTTCCTGGGCAATATCATCTGGAGCCTCTTCAAGGGCAAGAAGGTCGAGAGCGATAACCCCTGGGAGGCGACGACGCTCGAATGGGCGACCGCCACGCCGCCGCCGTATGACAACTTCGCGGGCCAGATTCCAGTGGTGCTGCGCGGGCCGTACGAATACAGCCGCCCCGACGGCCTGCGCGATTTCGCCATGCAGTGTAATGACGACGTTTCGGCGCTAACGCCCGAGGCCGCCGCGGGAGATTGACCCATGTCGGCATCCGCACCCCCGGTCGAGATCGAGCGCCGACGCCCCGCGGGCGAGCGAACCGCGGGCGGCGGCGGCGGCTTTCGGCCGCGGCCTCCACGCCGATTCGGCGGCGGCGGAGACGATGGCTCGGGCGGCGAGGATCGTTTCCGCTCCGGCGAGAGGTTAAGACTGGGCGTCTGGATCGGCATCGCGGGTATCGTGATGTTCTTCGCCGCCATCTCCAGCGCCATGGTCGTGCGACGCGTGGGCGATGACTGGCGGGTGCTGGAAGCCCCCAGCGCGCTGTGGGTTTCGACCGCGCTGCTGGTGCTGTCGAGCTTCACCTTCGAGGCGGCGCGTTGGCAGCTCAAGCGGGGCACGCTGGCGGGCCTGCGTGGCTGGATGGCGGCGACGATGGTGTTGGGATTGGGCTTTCTGACCGCGCAGTTGGTTGGCTGGGCGCAGTTGGCCGGGGGCGGGATCTTCTTGGCCACCAACCCCAGCAGCTCGTTCTTCTATCTGCTGACGGCGGCGCACGGAGCGCACGTGGCCGGCGGGTTGGCCGCGCTGGGGTTCGTCGCTTGGCGAACGCTCCAGGAGCAGCCGCGCGGCGACCGGGTGGCGCTGATTGACGCCGCCGCTTTGTACTGGCACTTCATGGACATCTTGTGGCTTTACCTGTTGGTCCTGCTGGTTTTCTGGATTTGAATTGACGATGGCGCACGCGCAAACCGACGATCTGATGACAGCCGGACGGCCCATGCTCGGCCTCGGCATGAAGAAACTGGGGATGTGGCTGTTCCTCATCTCCGACGCGCTAACCTTCGCCACATTACTGGTCTGCTATAGCTACCTGCGCATCGCCAACGAGTGGCCGCACCCGTTCGAATTCTCCCCGGCGATCCTGTTCTCGTCACTGATGACCCTGATCCTGCTCTCCAGCAGCCTGACGATGGTTTTTGCCGTGGCCGCCGCGCATGACGGCAAGAGATCCGCGGCCCGCAAATGGACGCTATTAACGGCCCTGGGCGGCGCGCTGTTCGTGGTATTGCACCTGATGGAGTGGAACCACCTGATCCACGACGGGGTAACGCCGTTTGACAACCCCTGGGGCGTCCCTTTGTTCGGCGGCTTCTTCTTTTTGATTACCGGCCTGCACATGACGCACGTGGTCATCGGCGTGGTCTACCTGTCAGTCATCGCATTCGGGTTTGGGAACGGCAAGTTTTCCGCGCAGGACGTGGAGGTCAGCGGGCTGTACTGGCATTTTGTGGACTTGGTGTGGATGTTTGTCTTTCCCCTGATCTATCTACTGTCGGTGGCCCCGAGGAGCTAACGCGCTATGGAATCCGCGCAATCGCAACGTCCGCTGATGATCAAGGTTTGGGTCGGGCTGCTGGTCCTGACGGTGATTGAGGTCGTGCTGGCCTATGTGCAGGTCGGCCCGGTGCTGATGCTGACGGCTCTGATGGGCTTTTCGGTGGTGAAGGCGGCGATGATCATGGCGTATTTCATGCACTTGAAGTACGACAAGCCAGCGCTGAGCTGGATGCTGGTTCCCGCCCTGGTCGGCTGCATCCTGATTATGCTGGCCTACCTGCTGCCCGACGGCTACCTACTGTTGGGGAACCGGCCGTGACCTGGGTGCGAACCGCCCTGTTGCTGCTGGTGACGATGGCGCCGCTGTTCGGCCAATGCGTAATGTGCCGCGAGGCGGCGAAATCGCAGCGGGCGCAGGCGATCGAGGCGCTCAACTCCGGCATCCTTCTGCTGGGCGCGCCGCCGCTGGTGATTCTGTTCCTGGTCGGGCGCCACGCCTGGCGGCGCCGGGCGTAGAAAGGGCCTCGACCTGGGGGTCGAGGCGGCAGGCGAAGGCGCCTGCGCCACCTATCCCGCCGTCCGGCCGAGCGTCTCACCTGTGGCAAGATGGAAAACAAGATGCCCTACAAGACCATCAGCGACCTCGATCTCAAAGGCAAGCGCGTCTTCATGCGCGTGGATTTTAATGTTCCCTTGGCCGACGACGGCGTGACCATTACCTCCGACACGCGCATCCGGGCCGCCCTGCCCTCGATTCAAGCGGCCCTCGACCAAGGCGCGGCTCTCATCCTGGCCTCGCATCTGGGCCGGCCGAAGGGCAAGCCGAACCCGACGATGTCGCTCGCGCCGGTTTCCCAACGGCTGGCCGAGCTGCTGGGCCGCCCGGTCGCGCAGGCTGATGATTGCGTGGACCCGGCAGTAGAGGCGCTCGCCAAGAATCTTCAACCCGGTGAAGTCTTGCTGTTGGAAAACCTGCGCTTCCACGCCGAGGAAGAGGCCAATGACGAAGCTTTCGCCAAACAACTGGCCGCGCTGTGCGACGTCTACATCAACGACGCCTTCGGCGCCGCGCACCGCGCCCACGCCTCCACGGCCGGCATCGTGCCGCACGTGACCGAAGCCGCCGCCGGTCTGCTGATGAAGAAGGAGCTGGAGTACCTGGCCATGGCTGTCTCCAACCCAGAGAGGCCCTACGTCGCGATCGTCGGCGGAGCTAAGATTTCCGGCAAGATTGACGTCATTGAAAGCTTCCTCAAGCTCGCCGACATCGTGCTGATCGGCGGCGCCATGACCTACACCTTCCTCAAAGCGCAGGGCTTGGACGTGGGCGCTTCGCTGGTGGAAGACGAGAAGCTGGACCTGGCCCGCGAAACGATGGAGAAGGCCGGCGGCAAGCTGATCCTCCCGGTCGACCACGTGATCGCGTCGGCGTTCTCCGCCGACGCCGAAACGGCCGTCACGTCCACCAACGCCCCGGTTCCAGCCGGCTGGATGGGGCTCGACATCGGCCCGCAAACCGTGGAACTGTATCGCCAAAAAATCGCCGCCGCGAAGACGATTGTCTGGAACGGCCCGATGGGCGTTTTCGAGCTCGAACCGTTCGCGCAGGGCACGCTGGCGATCGCCCACGCCGTAGCGGACTCTTCGGCGGTGTCGATTATCGGCGGCGGCGACTCAGAGAAAGCGGTCAAAAAGGCCGGAGTCAGCGCCAAGGTCAGCCACGTTTCCACCGGCGGCGGCGCCTCGTTGGAATTTCTCGCCGGGGAGCAATTGCCGGGTGTAGTGGCATTGGGCGGCCTGTAGGACCCTGTGGCTCACGGCTTCGCCGTGCAGTCGGGCCTGCGGCCCGACACGGGAGCTCCCACATCTAACAGGGGCTGAACATCGCCTCCTCGATAGCGGATCAAGCGGCTGTCGAGGCCCATCAGCCTGACCGGCGATACAATGTAGCTGTTGAGAGTTGCCCCTATCTTTCGTTGGATGACGCTGGCGGTCGTTGCCGCCTTGTGCGCGCATGCCTCGGAGGAAGAAGAACTTACCCGAACAGCCGATCAAGCGAAGCAAGCGATGGCCGAGCGCCGCTTCGACGATGCCATTCGCCTGTACGGAGCGTTGGCCGAGGCGCTTCCCGGCGTCGCTGGCGTGCGCCTGAACCTTGGACTCGCGCACCACTCGGCGGGTCAATATGACCGTTCGGCCGGCATCCTGCGGCAAGTAGTCCGGGAGGAGCCCGGCATCGCCTCCGCGTGGATCGTGCTTGGCACTGGCCTCGTCCGCCTCGGGCAACTCGAAGAGGCGGCGCGGGCGCTCGACCGGGCCTTGGCGCTCGAGCCGGAGAGCGTGATGGCGCGGCGGGAGTTGGCTGGCGTCCAACTCGCCCTGAGTCGTTTCGGCGACGCGGCGGGCTCGTTCAAGCAGCTATCCGAGCTCGCGCCAGGCGACGCGAAAGCGTGGCGCGGCCTAGCGCTCGCGTACAATGGCGTGTCCCAAGAGGCGGCGCGGTTGCTCGAAACCCATGGAGCGGATTCCGGCTACTGGGATCTGTTGCTTGGCCGGTCTCTGACAGACCGAAAGCGGTACGGCAACGCTTTTTTTCATTACAAGCAGGCGCTCCAGCGGCTCCCTCGATCGCGCGGAGCGCATCTGGGCTTGGCGGAGATTTATCGCGAGTACGGGCGCGACGATTGGGCGGCGGAGGCGCAGCGTCGCGCAGCCCGGCTTCCCCCGCCAGAATGCCCGGCTGAACCGCTCGAGTGCGCATTCGCGGAAGGCGCCTACGGAGAGATCCTGGCCCGGACAGAGCACGCGGCCGCCCCGGCGCCGCTCTACTGGCGCGCCCGCGCGGCCGGCGAACTTTCCCGCCAAGCGTTCGCGCGGTTGGTTGAGCTTCCTCCTTCCGCCGAGCTTCACGCGTCTCTCGCGGAAATCGAGGCGCTCAGCGGACGATACGTGGATGCAGCCAAACACTTCGAGGTAGCCCTCGAGCTCGAGCCCGGCAGCGATACGTTGGCTATCAAGCTCGCGGAGGCGCTTTGGAACGCCCAAGACTACACCGCCCTCGAACCGCTCGCTACGCGGTTGCTCGACAACAGGCCAGGCGTTCCGTTGCTGCGCTTCCTTAAAGGCGACGCTTTGCTCGAGCAGGGCCGGGCTGAGGATGCCGTCCCGCATCTCGAGGCCGCCGCCAAGGATCCCAAGCTCGTTGCGGCGCGCGCCTCGCTCGGACGCGCTTACCTCAACACCAACAGACCCGAGGACGCCATCCCTCACCTTGAGGCCGCCATCCAAGCCGACCGCGAAGGCCGCACGCAATATCAGCTCGCGCAAGCCTACCAGCGGGCGGGGAGGCAGGATGACGCCCGCCGCATGTTGCAGCGTTATCAGGAAATTCAGCGCGAAAACCAGCGGCGCGGCAGGCAGCGCGAGGACGACATCCAGATCACGGCTCCTCCCGCTGGACCGGTTGGCGGATCTCCGTCACCCGATTCAGCGGAACCGCGCTGATCCGCTGCTGCGAGCCATCGGGCCAGAGGACTTCCACGGCTGGCTCCTCGCGGGTGTTCCCCAACCCGAAATGGAGCGGCGCCGCCACGGAGGACGCGTAACCGGTCGCTGTGCCGGCGAAGCCCGTCTGCCCCGCGACGCGGACCGCCGCCCCAATGGCGTCGCGGTTCGGCCCCGCGCCGGCGAGCTTCAAGCCGACCCACGCGGCCACGCCTGGGCTGACGTTCTGGAGTATCCGCGCCGGCTCGCCGAGCGCGGTGACGACGGCGTCGAGCTTGCCGTCGCCATCGAGGTCGACGCAGATCGCTCCGCGCGAGGCCGTATCGGCTTCGAATGCCTCGCCCGCAGTCCCAGACGCCTCTTGGAACTCTCCGCCGGCATTGCGGAACACGCTGTCGGGCTGGCGGTAAGGGAGGGCTTGGAAGTCAGCGATCCGGTCGTTGACGTGAGAGGTTGCCGTGAAAATGTCCTTCCATCCGTCGTTATCGAAGTCGGCCATGCAGACGCCCCAACCGCTGCGCGCGTGGCTGAGCGCGGCCAAGCGGGAGGCCGCGGTGCGGTCTTCGAAGGCTCCCCCGCCGAGGTTTCGGAACAACGGGAAGGTTTCGGTGGCTAGCGCCGTCACTAGAATGTCGGGCAGCCCGTCGTTGTCGTAGTCCCCCACAGCCGCGCCCATGCTCGAGACGGGTTTGCCGGAATCGGGAAGCGCCACTCCCGAGAAGAGCGCTGTTTCCTCGAACGCGCCGCCGCCCAGATTCCGGAACAAGAAGTTGGGCACGGCGTCGTTGGTGACGAAGACGTCTGGCCAGCCGTCCTGGTCGAAATCGGCAATCCCCAAACTCATCCCTTTGCCCGCGAAATCGTCGAGCCCCGCCTGCGCGGAGACATCTTCGAACGTGCCATCGCCCCGGTTCCGGAAGAGCTTGTTCGTCAACCCGGCGAAGTAGCGCGGATGGCAGTAAACCCGCAGGTTTGCCGAGCGGTCGCCGCAGAAACGGCCGTCATCGGCGGACCAATCGAGGTAGCGCACCACAAAGAGATCCAGCCATCCGTCGCGGTCAAAGTCGAACCAACCGGCGGCCGCGATCCAGCCGTCCACGACGATGCCCGCGGCGTCGGCGGCCTCCTCGAAAGTCCCATCGCCCAAGTTACGGTAAAGCAGGCCGCCGCGCACCGAGGCGACGAACAGGTCCGGGCGCCCGTCGCTGTCGTAGTCCGCCACGGCCGCGCCCATCGAGTAACCTTTGCCGGCGACTCCGGCTTCCTCCGTTACATCGCGGAAGCGCATCCCGCCGAGGTTCTTGTAGAGCCGGTTCCAGTAGCGCGGCGACTCCTTGCGCAGGGAAGGAACCGCGGCGCCGTTGGTGAAGTAGAGGTCGATGAGCCCGTCGCCGTCAAAATCGAAGGCCGCCAGGCCGCCAGGCATGGTTTCGACCAAATGCTTTTCCGAGCTCGGATGGTGCTCCAGGCGGAACTCGATTCCCGAATCTGCCGTGACGTCGCGAAACCGGACTAGGGGAGGCTCTTGCGCCGCCGCTGCGGAACCGAACATTACGGCAAGCGCGGCGGCGGCCGTTCGAGATAGCCAGGCGGGCAAACCACATCATAACGCCGCAACCCCGCCCGCGGCCCGCGCCAAGCTTCCGCTCACCGCGGAGCGGTAGCGCCCGTTTTAGGTTTTACACGTCCAAGAGATTTTCGCCTTGACGGCTACGCAGGCATAGCGGTAAGCTTAGCTCGATTTTTGGGTTGAGAAGTTGTTTTAGCGAGAAAAGTACCGTTAAACAAGTGAGTTGTTAAAGGACGGTCGCTTTTTGTCAGAGCGGCTGAAGATAAGGGGGCGAATGTCTAAGATACGATGGATTCCGGCGCTCGCGTTGAGCGCTTGTTTTGCCGCGGGAGTCTCGTTGCTTCCCGCCCAGGTCTTCACGACGAGCCTCACCGGCTTGGTGACTGACGAAACCGGAGCGTCCATTCCGGGAGCGGCAGCGCTCCTCGAAAACGTCGACACTCGCGAAACCCGGCGCGCCGAGACGGGCGAAACCGGGCGCTACACCTTCTCGCAACTGCTGCCGGGAAGATACGAACTGACCGTGGAAGCTCAAGGATTCAAGCGCTTCGCGCGGCCCGGAATTGCGCTCCGCTCGGGCATTCCGGGCGAAGTCAACGTCGCGCTACAGATCGGCGATGTCACGGAAATCGTCGAAGTCTCGGCCCAGGCGGTGCTGCTCGAGACGCAGAGCGCGGACCGCACCGTCACGCTCGACGCCGCCCAGGTCGAGGCGCTGCCTCTCAATATGCGCAACCCATTCGCGCTCGTTCATACGACCGCCGGTGTCACGGCGGTCCGCACCGGCATCTCGCAAAGCTATCTCGACCAGAATCAGAGTCGCTTCGCGATGAACGGCGGCCGCGACATGAGCGGCTTGGTGATGGTTGACGGCGCACCGGCCGCTTCGGCGGATTGGGGTGGCTTGATCGCCTCCCCGTCGGTCGATTCCGTGCAGGAAGTCCAACTCGTCCGCAACGCCTACGACGTCGAATATTCGCGTACGGGCGCGGGCGTCGTCAGCGTAATTACCAAGGGCGGCTCGAGCGAGTTCCATGGCCGTCTGTTCAACTTCTTCCGCAACGACAACCTGGACGCTAACTCCTGGGCGAACAATCGCA
>CAYOPA010000188.1:8637-9595 GCA_964405625.1 uncultured Bryobacterales bacterium | reverse complement strand
CGTTTCGTCCGCACCAGGAGGCCGTCTGCCGCGCGGTCGTGCAAAACGAGGATGTGTTGTTGGTGATGCCAACCGGGGCGGGGAAGTCGCTGTGCTACCAGCTTCCCGGCATCGCCCGAACGGGGGCGACGCTGGTGATCAGCCCGCTGATCGCACTGATGGAGGACCAGGTCGGCAAGCTCCAGCAGCAGGGGTTTCGCGCCGAGCGCATCCACTCCGGACGTGACCGGGCCGAGTCGAGGCAGGTTTGCTACGACTACCTCGAAGGCCGCCTGGACTTCCTGTTTATTGCGCCGGAGCGGCTGGCCGTGCCGGGCTTTCCGGAAATGCTCGCCAAGCGGACGCCCTCGCTGGTGGCGGTGGACGAGGCGCACTGCATCTCGCAGTGGGGCCACGATTTTCGGCCCGAATACCGCATGTTGGGCCAGCGGCTGCCGATGTTGCGGCCGGCCCCGGTGATCGGCCTGACGGCCACGGCCACTCCGATCGTACAGGACGATATCTGCGAGCAGTTGGGCTTGCAGCAGCCGCGGCTATCGATCCACGGTTTTCGGCGCACTAACATTGCCGTGGAGGTTGTGGAGCTGAACCCATCGCAGCGCATCCCGGCGATGCTGCGAATCCTGCGCGACCCCGAGCGGCGGCCCGCGATCGTCTACGCGCCGACGCGCAAGGCCGCCGAGGCCCAGGCGGCCGAGCTGATCGCCGAGCTGCCGGCATCGGCCTACCACGCCGGCATGACTCCGGCGCAGCGCGACCGCGTGCAGACGGCCTTTCTGACCGGCGAGACGGATGTGATTGTCGCCACCATCGCCTTTGGCATGGGCATCGACAAGGCCGACGTGCGGACGGTCATCCACACCGGCTTGCCGGGCTCGGTGGAGGGTTACTACCAGGAGATCGGCCGCGCGGGGCGCGACGGACTGCCCTCTCGCGCGATCCTGATGCACTCCTGGGC
>CAYOPA010000188.1:0-8627 GCA_964405625.1 uncultured Bryobacterales bacterium | reverse complement strand
CCGCCGCACGCACGAGTTCTTTACCGACCGCGACTACCCCGAGCCGGAGATCCTGCAAAAGATCTACGAGTCGCTCGACGGGGAGCCAGCCACGCGCGAGGAGATCGAAAACCGCGTCGATCTGGACCCGCAGATCATGGAAAAGGCTTTGGAGAAGCTTTGGATTCACGGCGGCGTGGCGATCGATCCCGACCAGAATCTGACGAGCGGCGCCCCCGGTTGGCGCGTCCCCTACCTGCGGCAGCGCGAGCACAAGCTGGGCCAGCTTGAGGCGATGGTGCGTTTCGCCGAGTCGCATTCCTGCCGCATGTTGGAGCTGGTCGGCCACTTTGGCGACCAGGAGGATTCGCGCCGCCCGTGCGGCCAGTGCGATGTTTGTTCGCCGGCTGACTGTGTGGCGCAGAGCCGTCGCGAGCCCACCAAATCAGAAAAGAACGCCCTCGACGCGATCATGGACTCGCTCCGTCAGCGCGACTCGCAGGCCGTCGGACGGATGTACCGCGAGCTGTTCGAGGGTACGGACATCGACCGTAAGAAGTTCGAGCAGTTGGTCAACGCGCTGGGCCGGGCGGGCTATGTGGGTCTGTTTGACGATTCGTTTGAGAAGGACGGGAGGGTGATCGAGTTCCGGCGGGTGTCGCTGACCCATGAGGGGCGCACGCTGACCGGTTCGGCGGGGGATGAAGTGGAGATCCCCGAGGACGCTCCCCAGGCAAAGAAGAAGGCCCGTGCCAAGCCCGCGAAAGGCAAGGTGAAAGGCAAAACCGTCACCGAGGCCGACGCCGATCCGGTGCTGGTCAACGCACTGAAGGCTTGGCGGATGGCTGAGGCGAGGCGTCGCAAACTGCCGGCGTTCACGATTTTCCCCAACCGCACCTTGGTGGGCTTGGCCGCGCACAAGCCGTCCAGCGAGGCGGAGTTGCTGGCCGTCAGCGGGGTCGGGCCGCACCTGGTCAAGAATTATGGCCCGGCCTTACTGGCTGTGATTCGCAACGCCGGCGGCTGAGGAGGAGCGTCGCTGATGCCGCCGCGCGCCACGGATTGGCAAGTGCGATTGTGGCGCACGGCTGCGCCTCGCGCTTAGCGGTCGGCGACGACGCGGCTCGGATTAAGCCGATACCAGCTATCTTCATACAATGCCCCCGGGATACCGCAACCGATAAATGCGACGCGTTTTTGTCAGCTCCATCGAAGACGGCGCGGCCTGGATTCGCGGCGAGCGGGCGCGGCATCTGGTGCGCGTGGTACGGCTGCGGGCGGGCGAGCGGGTGGAGGTCTCCGACGGCCGCCGGGTGTTCCTAGGGGAAGTGACCGCCGGCAGCGCCTCGGAGGTCGCCGTGCGCCTGATCGAGCCCTTGCCGCCCCCGCCCCCGGCGCCCGAGGTGGAGCTGTTGGCCTCAATCATCAAGTTTCCGCGCTGGGAGACGGGGCTGGAGAAAGCCACTGAAGCCGGCGCCTCCGTGATCGTCCCCGTCATCTCCGAAAACACCGATGGCGGACTGGCCAAGGCGGCGGGCAAGCGCCTGGAGCGCTGGCGGTCGATCGCCGACGAAGCCGCGCAGCAGTCACGCCGGCTTCGTGCGCCGGAGGTCCTGGAGCCGCTGCCGTTCGCGCAGGCGCTGCAACGGCCGGGCGAGTTGCGGCTGTTCCTGGATTTTGCGGGCGAGCCGCTGCCGGCGCTGGTCTCGGCCCAGCCGTGGCCGGCGGAGGCGCGGCTGTGTGCGCTGATCGGCCCCGAGGGCGGCTGGAGCGACGACGAACGCGCCGCCGCGTTGGCCGCCGGCTGGCGGCCCGCCCGGCTGGGCGAGACGAGGTTGCGCGCCGAGACCGCCGCCATCGTGGCGGTCGCCTTCCTGCGGCAATTGGCGCGGACCGCCGAGGTCCCTCGATGATGTCCGCCGAGCGGCGCGAGCGGTTGCAGCTCATCGGCGGGGCGCTGGCGGTCGCGGCGTTGCTCGCGCTGGGCGTCCTGGCCTGGGAGCTGGGCTGGTTCGAGCGCCTCCGCGACGTGGACGCGCTGGCCGAATACCTGCGCCGCGACGGCGCTCGCGGCGCCTGGCTGTGTATCGGCGCACAGTTCGTGCAAGTGGTTATCTTCTTCATCCCCGGCGAGATCACCCAGGTGGCGGCCGGCTATGTGTTTGGCGTCTGGAAGGGTTTCGCTTATTCGGTGATCGGCATCATGTCGGGGTCGGCGTTCGCCTATGCCGTCGGCGTGCTGGTGGGAAGGCCGGCGTTTGAGAAGATTTTCGGGGCGGTCGCCTTGGACAAGTTGGAGCGGGTCGTACGTTCGGACCGCGGGATCTTGGGCGTCTTTTTGCTGTTCCTAGCGCCGGGCGCGCCCAAGGACGCCATGTCGTACGGCGCCGGTCTGGCCGGGGTCGGTTTCTGGCGCTTTCTATTCGTTTCGGGGCTGGGGCGGATGCCGGCGCTGTTCTTCAGCACGCTGTTCGGCGCCCAGGCGTTTGAGCGCGACTGGCGCTCGCTGGCCTGGAGCGCGTTGGTGGCGGTGGCGGCCGGGGGCGTCTTTTGGCTGTGGCGCAGGAGGATGGTTGGGGCATGATGCGGCTGATGACGCCATCCGATATTTCCGCCGGCATGGAGTTGAAACAGGCGGCCGGCTGGAACCAGACCGAAGCCGACTGGCGCCTGCTGCTCGACGTGGCGCCGCGAGCCTGTTGGGTTGAAGAGCTCGACGGCAAGGTCGTCGGCTCGGCGACGGCGGTCTGTTACGGAGATGAGCTGGCCTGGATCGGCATGGTGCTGGTGCTGCCGGACTACCGGCGCCGCGGCGTCGGGCGGCGGCTGCTCGAGCACGCCATCGAGTCTTGCGACGCGATGGGGATTCGGCGGCTGGCTCTGGACGCCACCGAGATGGGGCGACCGCTGTACCGGTCGCTGGGTTTTGTGGACCAGGAGCCCATGGAACGTTGGGGCGGCGTTGCGGCTGAAGTTTCCGAAACCGCGCAAATGGAGGCGACTCTTACACCGGCCTGCCTGGAACTGGACAGCCAAGCCTTCGGCGTGGACCGGCGCGAGCTCGTGCAGCGCCTTGCCGGCCTGCCCGGCGCGGAGCTGGTGGCGGACGCGGACGGTTTTGCGATCACCCGGCCCGGCTCGAACGCCCGTTATCTGGGGCCGTTGGTGGCCCGCGACCTCGCCGCCGCCCAGCGCGTGGGACGCGCCGCCGTGGCCCGGAATCGCGGGGAACCCCTGTTTTTCGATATCCTTCCAGAGCGCCCCGGTTTTTCCGAGCTCGCCGAGAGCTTGGGCTTGCAGCCGATGCGCCGGCTGACCCGCATGAGCCGGCCGGCCGCGATCCCGGCCGCCGGGACGGGCCTGCTCTGCTCGGCCGCCGGCTTTGAGCTCGGCTGATTCAACAACGCTTCCATGTCGTACCAACGCACCCGCTTACCCTGGAAAATTCGCGACGGGGAGCTGCCGCTCGGCGCCCGCACCATCCTGATCGGTTGCATCGATCTCTCCGAGCGGGCCTGGCCGGGGAAGGTCGACCCCGACGAATGTCTGCGCGAGGCCGAACGGCATATGGAGGCGGGCGCGGAGATCATTGACGTGACCGCGTTGCCGGGTCCACCCAGCCACCGCCGAATGGCGGCTGACGACGAGCTGCGGCGGCTGGTGCCGGCGCTGCGCAAGCTGCGCGCGGGCCTGGGCGCCCCCGTCTGCGTGACGACGTACAACGCCGAAACGGGCGAGCGGGCGCTGGAGCTGGAAGTCAGCATCATCCACGACCCGACGGGGCTGGCGCTGGATCCGCCGCTCGGCCGGATCATCAACGCGACCGACGCCGGAGTGGTCCTGGGCCACGCGCCAGGACCGCCGGAGACCTGGAATCGCGCCCGCCCAGTGGCGCGCTTCATGGAAACGCTGGCGAATGAGATGACTTCGGCCATCGCCAGGGCGCGGCAGGCGGGCATCGAGCGGCGACGGGTGGTGGTGGATCCGGGGTTGGGCCGGGGGAAGAGCGCGGCGCAGTGCTGGGAAATCCTCGAAAAGCTCAAAGATCTGGGCAAGCTGGGACAGCCGATCGCGATCAGCCCGTCCCGGCAGACGTTCCTGACCGACAGCGTGAAAGCCTCGGATCGAGAGTGGGAGATGGCGGCGGCGGTGGCAGTGGCGTGTGCCGTGCGGGGCGGGGCGCACTTGATCCGGGCGAGAGAAGCGGAGGCGCTGGCGGCGGTTGGCCGCGCGGCGGACCGCTGGCTGGAGTCGTTGGAAACCGAAGAATAGTCCGCGGGTGGCGCAGGCGCCCACGCCTGCCGCCTCGATCCCCAGGTCGAGGCCAACTAATCATTGGCCCCAGGGCTTCAGCTCGGGGCCGGCCACTGATGCGTCGAGCCCCGTCCGCCGATAGGTCCAAGAGGCTTCTGCGTAAACAGCGTCGCTCCCCTCTTGAGCCCCGACAACGATCGAGCCCCCGTCTCTCCCCGGCTGCTGGACTGGATTCAGCTCGGCTCGGCCGGTGCGGCGGCCACCATAGCAGCGCTGGCCTGGTTGGGCTGGCTGCTGGAAATTCCCACGCTGAAATCCGTCCTCCCCGACGGGCTCCCCATGAACCCCAAAATAGTCTTGGGCTGCTTCCTGGGAGCATTGGCGGTGTTGCTGCGCCGCAAGAGGCCGAGGGCGGCGACGGGCCTGTCGTTGGCGGTCCTGCTGGTGGGCGTTGTCGCGGTGGCGGAATGGCATTTCGATGTTGACCTCAGGCTGGACGAGGCGATCGTGCCGAAGCTCGGTTCCGCCAAACCTGGCCGGATGGCCCCGATCGTTGCCTACAGCTTTCTGCTGCTCGGCGCGTCGGCACTGCTGATCCTGCGAGGCCGGGTCCTAGCCGGGCAGATCCTTTCGATTGTGCCGGGCGCGATCACCATCCTCGTCTCTGTGGCCCGCGCGAACGCGGTTCGCTTTGACATGGAGCAGGCCCCGTTCTTCTCAGTGGCTTACAACACCACGATGTGCCTGGGCCTGCTGGTGATCGCCGTCCTGTTCCTTGAGCCCCACAGAGGGTTTTTGAAGCTGTTCAACTCCGACACGTTCGGCGGCGCCATGGCGCGGCGGCTGCTTCCGGTCGCCGTGCTGGCGCCGATCACCCTTAGTCGACTGAGCATGGAAGGCTACGAGCGCGGCTGGTACGACGAAAACATGACAGGGGCGCTGCTGACACTGGGCTCGATCGGCGTTTTCAGCGCGACCGTCTACGGGTTTGCGGCGCGCCTGCACAGGGTTGACCGTGACCGCAGGCGGGCCCGCGAAGCCCAGAGCGCCGCCGCCACCCGGCTGCGCCACCTCAATGACGAGCTGATGCAGTTCACCTACAGCGCTTCTCATGACATCAAGGGGCCGCTGACCACCATACTCGGGCTCTCGCGGCTGGCTGCGGAAGATATCCGAGCGGGAAACGCCGCCGAAGCGCAACAGTTGCTGCGCCACATCGAGCGGCGCGCGCTGGCGCTGTCCACTTTGCTGGACGAAACCTTGGCGCTGACCCGCAATGATCTGACGCAGGAATCGCCCGAGCTAGTCTCGGTCGCCGGGGTCGCGCGGGAGGTGATCGACGAGCTCCGGCCATTTGCCGCGCGCAGCAGAGTCAATCTGACGATCGACGCTGACGGCTCGCACGAGGTGACCGCCGAACCGACGCGGCTGCGAACGGCGTTGCGAAACTTAGTCGAGAACGCCGTCGTCTACAGCGACCCGTCCAAGTCCGAGCGCTGGGCCCGCGTTCGGATTCGAGACGGCGGGCCGCGCCAGATCCGGATCGAAGTCATCGACAACGGGATTGGGATCCCGGCTGACGCTCAGAAAGACGTATTCCGCGTCTACCGCCGCTTCCATCCCGACCATGCCGAAGGAACGGGCCTGGGGTTGGCGATTGTCAAGCGAAACGCCGTTCACTTGGGAGGCAGCGTGGACTTCCACAGCGGCGCCGGGGGGACGACATTCTCCATGACCCTGCCCCGGCGGGCCGCCCTGCTTAGCGCGTGACGGTCCGCTCCGAGAGCCGTTCGAGAGAATCCCGCATGGACGCCACCGCGGAATCCGTCCGCAGTCCGTCGTTGTTCTTGCGGAAGATTGTGTACACGGGCAGCCCCTCTTCGACTCGCTCGAACATCATCTCCGAGTCGTCGGGGCCGGCGTCCCCTTCAGGCCCTGCGTCAACCGATATCAGATCGCCGGCGCGAACTTGGTGCGTGGCGATCAGGTTTGCCAGCGGATGCACCAGGGTGCGCTCGATGGCGCGTTTCAGGTGGCGGGCGCCGTACTTCGAGTCCGTCCCCTCGGCCAGCAGCCGCTCCTTGGCGGCGTCGGTGAGCTGAAACAGGAACGGCACCCCGGCGAAGACGCGCTCTTGGACGCGCAGCAGCTCGATTTTCAGGATCTCTTGCAGATGCGAGCCGTGCAGCGGGTTGAAGACGACAATCTTGTCGAGCCGATTGATGAATTCCGGCGTGAACTTGCGCCGGGCCGCGCTCACGCCGGCGCTCTTGATCTTACGCGCCAACGCAGCCGGATCCTCAGTTCCCTTGCCGTCGCCGGCTTGGAAGCCCATGCCCGGACGCAGCAGCGCATCCATCTCCGTGGCGCCCAGGTTGCTGGTCATGAAGATCAGCGCGCTCGAGAAGTCCACCCGCCGGTTGTCGCCCAGCGTGAGCGTGGCCTTGTCGAGAATGCCCAGCAGCAGGTTCCACAACGAGTCGCTGGCCTTTTCAATCTCGTCAAAGAGCACGAAGGAGAGCTTGATCTTCTCGTTGTGATACTGATTGAGCGTTTCCTGGCTGAGCAGGGGATGCGTTTCGCGGTGGCCGAGGTAGCCCGGCGGCGAGCCGATCAGCTTGGCAATCTCGTGGCTGTGCTGGAACTCGGCGCAGTCGATCTTGATGACCGCTCGCCCGTCGCCCACCAACGATTCGGCCGCCGCCTCCACGATGCGCGTCTTGCCGGTGCCGGTGGGCCCGAGGAACAAGAAGTTGCCCACCGGACGGCCCGGCGGGTTCAGCCCCGCCAAGTATGTCTGGTAGACATTGATGATCCGCCCGATCGCCTCATCCTGGCCGACGATCATGCGGCGCAGGTCGCGATCTAGAGCGAGCGCGTCCCGCCCGGTCTGAGTAGGGTCCAGTCTCTTCGGTCTCGTAGCCCTTTGTCCCAATGCAGTCACCTACTTCCCCCTTGGCCCGGCCGGTTTCAGATTCAGCGCCGCCAGTGGCGCTACCGAGCTAATCGGCGGCGCTTGGAGCTGTCTGTATGGCTTTTTCGGGGGATTGCGAAGAGGCCGGCCCGCCACCGCTCCTCTCGCTTACATTCTAGTGAGGGCCAAGACTCGCCGTTTTCATGATAATTCTCTAACTAACACATTCAAAGCGTGTTAGAAATTCCAGAAAATCGTGACGGTTGCCGTCATCCAGGCCTGGAGCCGAAGCCGCGCGAGAGGTCTTGCTGTTGGTAGCCTTCGAATGCGTGCGCCTGTTGTTTCACGCGGCCGCGTGCCTTTGCCGTTGGCGATTCGACGACTTCTAGGCGTGGGAATGCGACTCGCCGGCGCGGCGGGCCTGGCGTTGCCGTGGCTGCTCGCGGGCGTCTCGGCCTCGGCCCAAGTCTTGACCGGCTCCATCGAAGGACGCGTCGCCGACCCCTCGGGCGGCGTGATCGTCGGGGCCGAGGTCACCCTCACGCACAGCGCCACCAACGCCGTCCATGGCGCCATCACCAACGAATCCGGCCGCTTTCGGGTCTCCAAGCTTCGGCCGCATCAGCAACACGGTCAGCAACCCGCGGTTGATGCAGTTTGCGCTGAAGCTCAACTTTTGAGCCGGCGCCACTGGTTTCCATTTCCCCTGGCGGGCCACATCTGCGACAATACCCGGCACAAGAGGTTTGCCATCGATGCCGATTGAACGCCGCCAATTTCTCAAATCCGCCGGGACGGGCCTAGCGGCCCTGACGGCCGCCCAATACTCACGCGTGCTCGGCGCGAACGACCGCGTCGGCGTCACCGTCGTCGGCGTAGGCGGGCGCGGCAAAAGCCATATCAACGCCTTCGCCAAAAATCCGGCCTCGGAAATCCGTCATGTGGTCGACATCGACCAGGCCAACTCCGAAAAAGCCGTGGCCTATACGGCCGAGCGCCAGAACGGCATGAAGCCGAAGGAATACCGCGACATGCGGGAGTCCTTTGAGTCCAAGGACATCGACGTGGTTTCGATCGCCACGCCGAACTTCTGGCACGCGCTGTCGACGATCTGGGCTTGCCAAGCCGGCAAGGACGTTTACGTCGAAAAGCCCGCCAGCCACAACATCTTTGAAGGCCGCAAGATGGTCGAGGCGGCCCGCAAGTACAACCGCATGGTGCAGGTCGGACAGCAGAGCCGTTCGACCGGACACAAGATTGAAGGCATCCAGAAGCTCAAGGAAGGCGCCATCGGCGAGGTCTATATGGCCAAGGGCATTTGCTTCAAGCGCCGCAAGACGATCGGTGCGATGGAGCCGTCGTCGATTCCGCCCGGCGTCGATTACGACCTGTGGCTGGGGCCGACCTGGCCGCGCGCTTGGCAGGAGAACCGCTTCCACTACAACTGGCACTGGTACTGGGATTTCGGCAACGGCGACAT
>CAYOPA010000187.1:0-9633 GCA_964405625.1 uncultured Bryobacterales bacterium | reverse complement strand
CCGGCTCTCGCTCGCGCTTGCCTTCTCCGCCTTGACGCTGGTCTCGCTGTGGTCCCAACGGCCCAGCGCCGCCGAGCGCTCGCGGCAGGCGGAAGCGCAGGGTCTGGCCGAGCCCTACCGCGGGATCTTCCCTTCCACCGGCCAAGAGAAAGGCCTGTTTCGGATTGAGAAAACCGGCGTCGCGACAGACCCCATCCGCATGGCGGCCGAGGCCTTTCTGGCTGCGCTAACCGCCGAGCAGAAAGAGAAAACGATGTTTCCGGTGGACGACTCGGAGTGGCGCAAGTGGATGAACCAGCATTTCTACGTGCGCCAGGGCGTGAGCTTCGAGGAGATGAGCGAGGCGCAGCGGGAATCCGCCTTCGGGCTGCTGCGGGCGTCGCTCAGCGCTGAAGGCTTTGAGCTCGCGCGCGACATCATGCGCCTGAACCATACCCTGGGCGAGATTCAAGAGAATTTCGAAGAGTACGGGGAGTGGCTTTACTCAATCACCGTGATGGGCGAACCTTCCCCGACGGAGCCCTGGGGCTGGCAAATTGACGGCCACCACCTGATCATCAATTGCTTTGTATTGGGCGACCAAGTCGTCATGACGCCGACCTTCGTGGGCTCCGAGCCGGTGATCGCCACCGACGGCAAATACAAGGGCCTGAAGATTATGCAGGCTCACCAGGACGACGGCCTGGCGCTGGTCAACGCCCTCTCGCCCGCCCATCGCCAAAAGGCTGTCCTGGAGGTCAGCAAGACCGGCAACAATAACCTCGGCGAAGCCTTCAAGGACAACTTTGCGCTCGACTACGCCGGGCTGCCCGTGAAAGAGCTCCCCGCCGCGCAACGAGAGAAGCTGCGGGCGCTGGTAGGGCTGTACATCAATATCCAGGAGCCCGGCCACGCGCGGGTGAAGATGGACCAGGTCAAGAAATACCTCGACCGGACGTATTTTGCGTGGATCGGCGGGACGGAAGCCGACGCGGTGTTTTATTACCGCATCCACTCCCCGGTTGTATTAATTGAGTTTGACCACCAGAACCCTGTCGGCGTGCGCAAACTGTTTCCTGAGAGAAAGCCGATTCGGGAGCATATCCACGCCGTGATTCGCACGCCCAACGGCAACGACTACGGCAAGGACCTGCTGCGGCAACACTACGCCAAGAGTCACCTGTAGGGGCGGCCGGAAGGCCGCGCAGGACCCGTTGAATTTTAAGAATCGTGCGGTGTTGGGCGGGCTGCCGCCCGCCCCTACGCTTCGTTTCATGGGCCGCAGACCAGCCAAAGCGTCAAATTGTCCGTGCGCCAAGGGGCGGCCGGAAGGCCGCCCAAAACCGGTTGCTGTTCCCGTCGGGAGGGGCCGATGTCCAATGCCGGACGCTACGCGAAGCCGCGCCGCTTGCGGAAGCGCTCGATCGCGTTCTGGGTCTCCGCCAGCGGCAGCCCCAGGTTTGCGCCCACGCGGACAACCAAATCCTCTTCCTCGACGGTCATGTGGAAGTCCGAGAAGACGTCCTCCAAGGTTCGCTCCAGCAGGTAGTACTGCGCTCTGTTGCAGAGCTCAGCGGCGCCTTCGGGCGTGATCCCGAGCTCCTTGGCAAAGCGGTCCAGCAGAACTTTCTCGACATCCTTGAGCGGGCCGTCGGAGAGCGCCGCCGCCCAGCAGATCATCAGCGCGCTCTCGCGTCTTGAGCGGTCAATCGAACGAAGCTCTTCGCTCGAAGGATCCGCCTGGGAGGCGAGGTCATCGATCGACACTCCGGCCGCTGCTTCAAACGGTTTCAGGAACTGCCGCTCTTCCTCGGCGAACTTGCCGTCAGCGCGGGTGATCGCCACCACCATGCGCAACAGCATCGGCAAATCGGCCGTATCGCGGACCGGATGCACCGCCAACTGGCTCTCAAAGCGGGTCATCGTTTCGCGTTGAGCGTCCACGGCGACCCAGCGCCGACGCTCGAGCTCCCACCGAAACAAGCTGGAGACCGAGCGAAACGCGCGGATGATCGCGTACCGGCGGATCTGTTCGTCGGGATCGATTCCAGGCGCATCGGCGACGGGATCGGCGTTGGCAATCTCCACCTGCGCGTCCGCGTGCTCACGGGCGCCCACCACGCCGCCGAGCGTCGCGGCCAACGACCGGCGCAGCCCGGTCAGCACTCCGACTTCGGCGTCCTCCGCCAAGTCGCGCTTGGCTGGTAGCGGCCGAAGGTCCGCCGAGGCTGAGACGGCCCGCCCGGTCACCGGGCAGGTAAAGCGGCAGAACACGGAGGCGCTGCGTATTTCGGCGCTCGACAGGAGCGGCTCGATGGATGCGTAGTCAAAAGGGCTGGCTTTCATGGTCGATGGCGCAACAGCGTCGTCTTCCAAGCTATCAGACCGGCGCCGCCACGGGAGCGGAGGTTACGTGCTGTTACGATAGATTCCTGCCGACCAACCAGGATCGGATCAAAGCATGGACTACGAAAAAATGTTCTCTCTGGCGGGCAAGAAGGCGCTCGTCGCCGGCGCCAGCCGCGGTATCGGGCTGGCCATCGCACAGGCCGCCGCCGCGCAAGGCGCGCAAACCGTGTTGGCCGCCCGCTCCGCCGACGCGCTGGAGGCCGAGGCCGCCGCCCTGCGCGACAAAGGTTTTCGGGCCGAAACCTGCGCGCTGGACATGAAGGACCGCGCCTCCATCGACGCCTGCGCGGCTTTGCACGGCGACGCCGACATCCTCCTCAACGTCGCCGGCACGAACATTCGAAAGAAGTTCCAGGACTACACCGACGACGAGTACGAGCACATCATGCAGACCAATCTGCACGGGCTGGTTCGGCTCACGCAGAAGGTCGGGGCCGCCATGATCGAGCGCGGCCGGGGCGGAAAAATCGTCCACATCGGCAGCCTGATGTCGTTGCTGGGGCTGCCCTATCTTTCGATTTACGCCATGACCAAGAGCGCCCTGGCGGGCTTGACCAGGGTGTTGGCGGCGGAGTGGGCCGAGCATGAGATCCAGGTCAACTGCATCGCGCCGGGATTTATTCTCACCGATCTGAACCGCTCGATGTGGCAGCCGCAAGAGATGAAGCAGTGGCTCGCCGGCGCGCAACCGAACCCGCGCCTGGGGACGCCCGAGGACATCGCCGGGCTGGCGGTTTTCCTGTCGAGCCCGGCGGCCAGCTACATCACCGGCCAGGTCATCGCCTCGGACGGCGGCTACACGACCACCGCCAAATGGCCTTTCGGGCCGGCGCAATAGAATGGGCCGCAACGCCGCCCTGCGCACCGCGTCTGACCATTAGCGCGCCCATGCTGCTGTTCGCGATTACAGTCTTCGTCGGCGCCTTCCTGTTGTTTCAGGTCCAACCGCTGCTGGGACGCTATATTCTGCCGTGGTTCGGCGGCGGTCCCAGCGTCTGGACCAGTTGCATGCTGTTCTTCCAGACGCTGCTGCTGGGCGGTTACGCCTACGCGCACTGGATCGCCTCGCGAACCTCGCCGCGCACCCAAGGGCGCTTGCACATGGGCTTGTTGGCGCTGTCGTTGCTGGCCCTGCCGATTGACCCCCGCGCGGAGATGTGGTCCGGCGGCGCGATCGAGGACCCCACCGAGACCATCTTGTTGTTATTGCTGGTCACGGCCGGGCTGCCGTACCTGATGCTGTCGGCGACTTCACCGCTGGTGCAGCGCTGGTTTGCCCTGGCTCAACCGGAGAAATCGGCCTACCGGCTGTACGCGCTGTCGAACGCGGGCTCGCTGCTGGCATTGCTGAGCTATCCGCTGGTCGTGGAACCAACGTTGAGCGTCCATGCCCAGAGCCTGCTGTGGTCGGCGGGCTACGCGGTCTTCGTGGTGGCGTGCGGACTTTGCGCCTGGGGGGCTTCGCAAGGATCGTCCGCCGCCCCAACACCGGCGGCCGTCCAACCGAAACAGAAAATCGACGGCGCTCGTTTGACGATGTGGCTGGCGCTCTCGGCCTGCGGCTCGATCTTGCTGCTGGCGACGACCAACCAGTTATCGCAAGAGATCGCAGTGGTGCCCTTCCTGTGGATTTTGCCGCTGTCGATCTACCTCGTCTCGTTTATTCTCACCTTTGATAGCGACAGGTGGTATCGGCCCCGTATCTACGGCTACCTGTTGGCAGTGGCCGTGCCCGGCGCCTGCGCGGCGATGTCCGCCGGAGGGCTGCTGCCGCTGGGCTTGCAGATTCTGTTGTTCTCGCTGGCTCTGTTCGCCGGCTGCATGAGCTGCCATGGCGAGCTCGTCCGCTCCCGTCCGTCGGTGGAGCAGTCCACTGTCTTCTACCTCGCCATCGCCGCCGGCGGAGCGCTGGGCGGCGTGGTGGTGGCGCTGTTAGCGCCGCGAATTTTCCCCGGCTACTGGGAGTACCCGTTGGCCTTGGCGGCGGCCTGCCTGCTCACGCTCATCGCCTGGGTGCGCGCCGGCGCCTGGTCGCCGTCGCTGCGGCCGGAAGCGCTGCTGGGTCCGCCGCCGGCCCTGTTGCTGGGGTTATTCACGGTGGGTTACGCGTTTGCGGTTCAGGCGACAGAGCCGGCGGTGGCGGTCGCCCGCAACTTCTACGGCGTGTTGCGAGTCAGTGAGGAAACCGACGCCAACGGACGCTTCCGCATCCTGACCCATGGCCGAACCGAGCACGGAACGCAGTATCTCGACCCCAAGCTCCGCTTTGTGGCAACCACTTACTACGGCGATCAAAGCGGCGCCGCCCTGGCGATTGAGCGAAGCCCGAAACGCCTGCGCGGCGAGCCGCTGCGCATCGGCGTGGTCGGCCTGGGGGCGGGCGCGCTGGCTGTCTACGGCAGGGCCAGGGATCAGGTCCGGTTTTACGAGATCAACCCCGAAGTCGTCAGCGTCGCCCGCTCGCACTTCACCTACCTCAGCGACAGCGCCGCCGAGGTGGCCGTCGTGGTCGGAGACGCCCGTATTCGGTTGGAGGAAGAGATTGAAACCGAGCTGCCGCTGTTCGACGCGCTCATCGTCGACGCCTTCTCCAGCGGCGCCATCCCGATTCACCTGCTCACCGCCGAGGCGGGTGAAGCCTACGCGCGGCGATTGACCGAATCGGGGCTGCTGGTCTTTCATATCTCCAACCGCTTTTTGGATTTGGAGCCGGTGTTGCTAGGCATGGCCGAACACCTGGGCATGCGGGCGCTCTACACCGAGTCGGGCGCGGCCGCCTCAATCGGAGCCAAGGAATCGTCCTGGATTCTGTTGACGCGGGATGAGGCGTTCTTGCGGGATCCCGGCGTCAAGCAAGCCACTCGTGTCGCTGCTGGTACGCCGCTGCGCTGGTCGGACAGCTTTGCCGGTCCGTGGCAGGCGCTTCGCTAGGACTTCACCTCCATCAGGTTGTCCCTGGGCCTTCCACCCTCAAGTCGCCGATCACCCTCGGCGCACATTCGCGGGCCTCGACCTCGGGGTCGAGTCGGCAGGCGTGGGCGCCTGCGCCGCGAGTCCGCCTCTACAGGCCTTCAGCGGTTCGCCAGTAGGGCTTTGCCGCCCGCGCTCACGACCACTCGGCCGGGCGGGAGTTGACCGAGCCGCTCGACAAACGTGGCCAAGTAGACCCGGTCCGGCCCGTTCCAGAGCTCCTCCAAATCGGCGTCGTCCAGAAACACATTTGGCGCGCCGGGGGCGTTGGAGCCGTACTCGATGTTGTTCACCCGCCCGTTGAGCAGCAGGACGGGCTGATTCGTATAAAAGACAACGGACGAGAACGAGTAGTACTGGTCGTCCAGCACGAGGCGGCCGGGCGGCTCGGCCAAGTAGGCGTCGGCGAGGGGTTTGGACGACAGGTAGGGGTCGAAGCTGACCATCGCCCAGTGCGCCGCCTGGAAGAACATCAGCATCATCACGGCGGCGCCCTTAAGCCTCCCCCGCAGCGCCGCGACCGCGCCTAATCCGAAGGCCGCCGCCGCCAGCGCCAGCGGTCCGCGCAGCCAGGCAAAGGATTGCAGCGTGAGATCCTGCATGTGGCCCAGCGCCAGGGTGTAGGCGTTGGGGTTGCTGGTCAGCGAATCTGCGATGTCGCCCTCGGGCTGGACGCCGGCCGTCCACGCCAGCAGCCCCAGGCAGGCCAGACAGGCGGCGGCGCTCACGCCGGCAAGCGCGCGCGTCCCCCAGCGGACGAGCTCCCCGCCGCGCGGGACGGCATCGCCCAGCAGCAACGCAAACGCCGGATAGGCGGCCATCGTGTAGTACTCCTGCGAGGTGGAAAGCGCAAAAAACAACAGCACGAAGCCCGCCCAGCACAGGCACAGGATGCGGACCCGCCCGGCGCGGTCCACGGCGCTGAAGCGCAGCCGCGCGGCCGCCGGCAGGACCACGCTGAACGGAAACAGCCACAGCAGTTGCCCGAGCCAGTAAGCGAGCCACGGCACGGTGTTGTAGTCCTTGGGGTAGCGCAACCCCAAGTAGCGCAGCAGGTGCTCATTGATGAAGTAGCGCCAGAAGAAGCCCCGGTAGACGCCGGGCTCGCTGGTCATCGCGAAGTCAAAGTAGGGCGGGTTCTGCAGGATTGCCGCCACATGCCAAGGCGCCGCGACCAGAACAAGCGCCGCGCTCGCGACGCCGAGGTGCAGCCGCCGCCACGGAGCCCCATCCAGCAGCCCTCCCGTGAAGGCCAAGTACAAGCCCACGACCGCGATCGGAAACACCACAGCCGGCAACCCCTTCCACAGCACCCCCGCGCCGACCGAAGCGCCCAACAGCGCCGCCCACCGCCGCGGACGCCGCGTGTCGCCCTCCAGCAGCCGCATCGCCGCATGGAGCGCCACGGTGACGGCCAACGTCAACGCCGGATCGGGAATCCGCACCCGCGAGAACAGCCACAGACCCACCGAGCTCGCCAGCGCCAGGCCCGCCCAGGTTCCCGAGGGCTCGCCGAAGGCCCAACGGCCGAACCTCGCCGTCACCCAGCACACCGCGATACACGCCAACGCCAGCGGAATCCGCGCCGCCCAGTCCCGGACGCCGAAGACCGCGAAGCTCGCCGCCATCGCCCAGACCTGCCCCGGCGGCTTGTCAAAATACGGCGCGCCGTTGAGGTGCGCGGTGACCCAGTCGCCGGACTCGAGCATCTGGCGGGCGATCTGGGCGTAGGCCGCATCCACGTCGTCCATCAGGGCGGGCGGGCTGACCACGCCGCCCAGAAAGATCAGGCTCGCCAAAGCCAACAGCAGGATTTCGCCACGAGTCATGAGGACGGGGCCACCCACCAAGATGCCCCATTCCGCCGCGGAAGTCCGAGAATCTTCTAAGATCGGACTTGGAGATGGACAGTCTCCCCCTCATTTCGGCCGTAATTCCGGCTTACAACCCCGAGAGCTTTTTGCTCGAAACCGTCGCCTCGGTCGAGCGGCAGACGTGGCCGAATTGGGAGACCGTCGTCGTGGACGACGGGACGGACCGGCCGGAGTCCCTCGAAATCCTCGCCGCCCTCGAGCAACGCGGCGATCCGCGCATCCGCGTCGTCCGCCAGGAAAACCGTGGCCTCGCCGGCGCCCGCAACACCGGCTTTCGCGAGGCGCGCGGCGAATTTGTCGTCCCGCTCGACGCTGACGACCTGCTAGAGCCACGGATGATGCAGGTCTGCCACGAGGCGCTCGCCAAGCGCCCGGACTGCGGCTTCGCCTACTTCGACTACCGCGTTTTTGGCGATTCCAACTACCTGGAGCAGCCCGGCGAGTACAACGTCTACCGGCTGCTGAACGAGAACTTCATGGCCTGCTGCTGCTTCCTGCCCAAGAGGGTTTGGGAGCAAGTCGGCGGCTATGACGAATGGCACCGCTGGGGCTATGAAGACTGGTCGTTCTACCTGAATCTGGCCAAGCGCGGCAAGCTCGGGCTCTACATCCCCGAGCCGCTGTTCCGCTACCGGACCCACGGGCGGGGCCTGCACTATACGGGGCTGGAGCGCCACGATTCCAACTGGGCGCACATGCTCCAGGTCCACCCGGAGCTGCTTTCCCCGGAAGGACGCCTGCGGACCAAGCGCGCCTGGGCGCCGTCGGTCTGCGTGGTCAGCGCCGGGCCGCCGCCGGATCTAGCGAACCAGACGCTGCAGGACTACCAACTCCTCCAAGCCGCCGACGAGGCGACCATCCTGGAAAATTCAACCGCGGACGCCTTCTTGTGGGTGGCCGGCGGCGGTCGCTTGCAGCCCATGGCGCTGGAGGAGACCCTGTGGAGCCTGCGCGAAGCCGACTGGGTGACCTGGAAGGACACCGGCGACGCTCCCCCGCCCTCTCTGCGGTCGTACGCGGGGCCGCTGGGCGTGGCGCGGCGGGCGCTGGCCTGGCCGGAGCCCAAGCAGGGCGGCGAGGTCCGGCGGCTGCCGTGGAGCTGCCGCATCGACCACGCGTCGCCCCTGGCGACTACTTGGGCGGATACGCCCTTGGAGCGCTCACCCGCTCCAGCCGGCGCCGCGCCACAAGGTTTTTGGGCTCGTCTGCATCGGCATCTGGCCAACGCCGAGCTGCTGTCGTGGAAGGCCTGGCGGCGGCGCCCGTTCAAGCTGCTCGCGCGGCTGATCCCGCTGCGGGTGAAGGAGCGCATCAACGAGCTCTTCGGCAGAACGATCTTTGATCTGGCGTTCTATCTGCGCTTCCAGCCGCGCTCGGCGGTCGCAGGCGGCAACCTGATCCCGCACGTGGACTACCTGCCTCCCGCCAAAACCAAACCGCGCCTGGCGCTGATGACCCCGCATCTGGGCGTGGGCGGCGCAGAGAGCGTGATGTTGGAGCTCGCCCGCCAGATCGACCGCGAGCGCTGGGAGGTGATGCTGTGGGCGACGCACTCGCTCGACCGGCGGCTGACCCCGGAGTGGCGGCGGGCGACGGACCGCATCTACGACATGGAGAAGATGATCGCCGTCGAGCGCTCGCCGCAGGCGGTCTACTCGATGGCGCTGAATTGGGACGTGGACGCGGTGATCGTCCAGAACACGATGCCGGGCTACAGCGTGCTGCCCGCTCTAAGGGAGAAGCTGCCGGGCGTGAAGATCGTCGACATTCTGCACGCCGTCGATGACGACTGGGACTTTCTCGACGCCACGGCCAACGTGGCCGACGCGATCGATCTGCGCGTTGTCATCTCGGAGGCCGGGCGCGCGAAGCTGCTGAGCCTGGCTGTTCCCGAGGAGCGTATCCGGCTGATCCCCAACGGCGTGGATCTGCGGCGGTTTGACGCGCGCAAGTACCACCGCGCGATTCTGCGGCAGCAGGAGGGTTTGGGGCCGCGAGTCGGGGCCGTGGCGTTTGTGGGACGGCTGGACGCGGTCAAGCGGCCCCTGGTGTTGCCGGAGATTGCCCGCGAGATCCGCCGCATGGCGCCGGGCCGCCGAGTGGAGTTTCTGATTGCCGGCACGGGACCGGAGGAAGAGGGGCTGGCGAGCCGGATCATGGCCCTGCGCATGGATCGCGCCGACCTGCCGGGCGCGGCCAGCGGTGCGATCGGCTTCCGGATGTACGGCCACATGGCGGAGCCGGCGGAGATCCTGGCGATCGCGGACCTGCTGGTGATTACGTCGTCGTCGGAAGGGGTGCCGCTAGCGGCGCTGGAGGCGATGGCGATGGGGATTCCGGTTGTTTCCGTGGACGTGGGCGCCGTCAAGGAGGCCGTCAGCGAGGACTGCGGCGTGGTGGT
>CAYOPA010000186.1:0-9652 GCA_964405625.1 uncultured Bryobacterales bacterium | reverse complement strand
TACCGCATACGGCTCCTACCTCGGATGCATGGCGTCAAAACGCACGCTCGGAAACGGATGAGCAACACGCACCGTGGAGATGTAACGTCGGACCAGCGCTGACATCCTTCTCCAGCCCGGCTCGGCCGTCTGACTGCGGCGCTCGATCGCGTGCCGCCAATACCTCACCACACTGGTTCGAAATGCATGCAGCCTGCCGCGATTGCCCGGAATCGCATGGTATTGAAAATAGCCTCGCACCACCGACCCGAGCCATTCCCCGGTTTGCGCAGTCCGGTCGTGCATCCGCCGCCGCGGTTGTTGCTTGATTTCTTGCAGCTTCTGCGACATACGTTTCGCCGCCGTCTTGCGCCTCACTTCGAAATAACCCGTCTGGGAATTCTTCCCGCAAATATACGTGAAGCCCAAAAAGTCGAAGGTCGCCGGCTTTCCCTTCCCGCGCTCCCTCCGGTTCGAGTCGGCAAAGCGCCAAAATTCGATCAACCGCGTCTTGTCCGCGTTGAGCTTCAGACCGAGCTTTCCCAGCCGCTCCCGCAACTCTTGCTGGAACCGCTCGGCGTCGGCCCTTCACTCGAAGCACATCACGAAATCGTCCCCGTAGTGTCTGGATCAGCCGCGGCATCCGCGCATACGTCGAGCTGCTCGCAAGCCACGGCGCGGTGATTTCGATGAGCCGTCGCGGCAACCCGTACGACAACGCCAAGGCCGAGAGCTTCATCAAGGGCCAATTAGGGGCCAATTAGGGACGGAGCCCGGAATCGATCAACTCGCATCAGAGCTCCTCAAGGCTCCAGACGTCAGTCAGTCAGACGCCGGCTGCCGCCCTTCCTGGCTTGCCAGCACGCGGCGGGCGGCCCGTTCGAGGTCCTCGAGGAAGGCGGCGGCGCCGAACTGCCTCCGCCCAAGCGCCCGTCCCGCGCGGCCAGGTCCATGCCGGCCTCGCGCGTCACTCCAAAACCGTACCGGATGCTGGATGTCCATCAAAACTTCCTCGACCATTCCTCCGGCCAGCGCTCCACCACGACCTTCTCCTGGGTGAAGAACTGCACGCCATCTCGGCCCTGGGCGTGCAGGTCGCCAAAAAAGCTCTCCTTCCAGCCACTGAAGGGGAAGAAGGCCATCGGCGCCGCCACGCCCACGTTGATCCCGACGTTGCCGACCTCGGCGTCATGGCGGAACTGGCGCGCCGCCCGTCCAGACGACGTGAACAGGCAGGCCATATTGCCGTATTCGCCGGAGTTGATCAGCTCAATCGCCTCCTCCACGGTCGCGAGCGGCATCATCCCCAGCACGGGGCCGAAAATCTCCGTCCGCGCGATCTCCCCGCCCGGCGGCAGGTTTTTCAGGATGGTGGGGCCGACGAAGTTGCCGTTCTCTAGCCCGGCTATCCGCGCGCCGCGTCCGTCGACGGTCAGATCAGCGCCCTCGGCCTGGGCTTGGCCGATCAGGCTTTCGATGCGCTGGCGGCTCTGCGGCGTGATGACCGGCCCCATCTCGATGCCGGCGTCCAGTCCGAAACCCACCTTGCGCGAGGCTGCGATATCGGCCATCGCCTGGGCGAACGGCTCGGCGGCGGAGCCCACTGTGAAGGCGAGAGAGGAGGCCAAGCAGCGCTGGCCGGCGCAGCCGAAGGCGCTGTCGGCGGCGATCTTGGCCGTCATCTCGATGTCGGCGTCGGGCAGCACCACGATGGGGTTTTTTGCCCCGCCCTGGCACTGCACGCGCTTGCCGCTCGCCGCCGCGCGGGCATAGACGTGCCGCGCCACGCCGGTGGAGCCGACAAAGCTCACGGCCCGAATCGTCGGGTGATCCAGAATCGCGTTGACCGTCTCTCCCGCCCCGTGGACGATATTGACGACGCCCGCCGGAAAGCCCGCCTCGGCAAAGAGCTCGCCGAGCTTCTGCATCGCCATCGGAACTTTCTCCGACGGCTTGACAATTACCGAGTTGCCGCAGGCCACCGCGTACGGCAGGAACCACATCGGGATCATGGCCGGGAAGTTGAACGGCGCAATGATGGCGCAGACGCCCACCGGCTGGCGGATCATCAGCTCGTCAATGCCCCGCGCGATGTCTTCGGAGAACTCTCCTTGCAGCAGGATCGGGATGCCGCAAGCGACCTCCACGTTCTCGACGGCCCGTTGCAGCTCGCCCTTGGACTCGCCCAGGGTTTTGCCGCATTCGAGCGTGATGATCCGGGCGATCTCGTCAAAATCCCGCTCCAGCAAGGCTTTCAGTCGATACAGCGGCTGTACGCGCTCAATCGCCGGCACGCGCCGCCACTCACGCTGCGCGCGGGCGGCCTCGCGGCCGGCGGCGTCGACGACGGCCGGAGATGAAAGAGGCGCGCGGGCCAGGGTTTCGCCGGTGGCGGGGTTGAGAACGTCGATCAGCTCGGCGCCAACGGCCGACGGAGCGCCAGCCACGAAGTTGGTCAGGACGGGGACTTTCATGGACGTTCCCGATTATGGCAAAGCCTTGATAGAGTCCGTTATATGGACTACCGCACGATCCGCTCGGCGCCCCTGGACGCGGCGCAACGCCGCAACCCGGTTCTCGACGACGACGTCAACCTCACGGCGGAAGAGGCGCGCGTGCTGGCCTGCCTGGTGGAAAAGGCGATCACCACCCCGGACTACTACCCGCTCACGCTGAACGCCCTGGTGGCGGCCTGCAACCAGAAGTCAAGCCGCGACCCGGTGGTGGAGTACAGCGACAGCGACGTGCTGGCAGCCCACGACGGCCTCAAGGAAAAGGGGCTGATCTACCGCATCACCAGCTCCCAAGGCAGCCGCACGCCGCGCTACGAGCACAACTTTTTCGACGCACTGCGACTCGACAAAGCCCAGGGAGCGGCGCTGTGCGTGCTGATGCTGCGCGGAGCGCAGACGATCGGCGAAATCCGCCAGCGTACGGGCCGCCTCCACGAGTTCGAGTCGCTGACCGAGGTCGAGGAGACGCTGGAAGACCTGATCACAAAAAATCCGCGGGGCTTGGCCGTCAAGCTGACGCGGCGTCCTGGTGAGAAGGAAGCCCGCTACGCGCACCTGCTCTGCGGCCCCGTCGATGAAGAGGCCTTGGCGCGCGAGCCCTACGCGACCGCGACTCCGAAACGGGACGATCGGATTGATGAGCTTGAATCGCGCGTCGAGAAGCTGGAGGGAGAGCTGGAGCGCCTCCGCGAGCAGTTGCAGGACCTGCTGAGTTGATGGGGTGTTGTGGCGCGCGGCTGTGCCGTGCAGTCGGGCCTGAGGCCCGACAAGTAACTTCGCGAGGCGCAGCCTCGCGTGCACGGCAAAGCCGTGCGCCACAATCACTACCGCAGCTTGCCTTCGATAAACGGCACCTCAAACACCTTCTCGTGCATGATCGGGCCGTGGCCGAAGTATCCCTCTTCGCCAAAAAGCTCGCCGTGGTCGGCGGTAATCGTGATGAAGGTGTTTTCAGGAACCATGTCAAAGAGCTCTTCGACCACGTCGTCCAGGTACTCGACCGCTTTCACCTGCCGGTTGCGCAGCTCCGCCATCTTCTGGGCGTCAAAGAACTTGTCCGGCGACTCAACCACCTTGCCGCCGACGATGTGGTCGTCCATGTGCTTGAAGACGCCATGCACGCCGGAGATCCGCGGCCAGTCCTTGGGATCTTCGTTGGGCAGCGCGTAGGGGTAGTGGGTTTCGCCGATGTTGAGGATGTAGAACGACGGGCGATCCTCGGGGAAGCGCATCTCCTTGAACATCGCCCGCATGTCGTTGTGGCTGTCCATCAGCCGGAAAGTGTCGAAGTTCTGGTTCAGGATCGTGCGCGGGTTGAGCACCGGCAGCGAGACCATCGCGTGCGTGCGGTAGTTGAGCTTCTGCTGCAAGAAGGCCGGGAAGTAAAGCTTGGGCACGAACGACTTGAACTCGATGTCCTCCTGGCCCAGCCGCTCATTGAACTTAAGGAAATCCTTCTTGTAGTACTCCGAAGCGTAGATGTTCCGCGGGCTGGCGTGCGGCAGCAGCCCCATCAGCAGGTTGTAGTGCGACGGCGCCGTCCAGGAGGCGTAGGACCAGCGCTTCTCCACCGGTCCCAGTCGGGCCATGGTCTTCGGCGCCGCCTCGGCGAAGGTGTCGTATCGGCAGGAATCAAAAATGATCAGGATGTAGTTGTTGCCGCGAATGTCGCTCATGCTTGTCCAATCCTAGCAATCCGGCGCGGTCGCGCATCATGAAGCCCCCTATCATGAAGGAAGTGTTTCGTATACTGCTGCCGCTACTCGTTCTGCTCTCCTGTGCGTCGCCCCCGCCCGAGGAGCCCTGGGTCAGCTATGAGCTGAGAGGGACCGTGCTCGAGCTCAAGCCCGCCGACCAGGTCGCCATCATCGACCACGAGGACATCGGCGACTGGATGGGAGCCATGAAGATGGGCTTCCGCGTGCCCGACCCGGCTGAGTTCGGCAAGCTCCGCGAGGGTGCGGCGATCACGGCCACGGTGCGCGCCCAAGGCTACGAAAGCTACCATCTGGAAGCGATTGAGGTCCAGCCGGAGGAATAGAGTGTGGTGCGCCCACACGGGTCGAACGGTATCCGACGAGCGGATTCGAGAGACCACAACGGATTACTCCGCCTCGTGGATCACCTTCCCCCCGAGAATCGTCTTCACCGCCTGAATCTCCCGGATCTCATCCTCCGGGCAAGTCAAGATATCCCGGTCCAGAATCACCAGATCCGCCAGCTTGCCCGGCTCGATGGAGCCCTTCAGCCCCTCCTCGAACGACAGGTAGGCGGCGTTCCATGTCCACATCTTCAGCGCCTGCTCACGCGTGATGCGCTGCTCCGGATTCAGCACCTCGCCAGTCGCCGTCTTCCTGGTCACCACCATCCACATTCCAAAAAACGGGTTGAACGGGTTGGTCGCGTCGATGGAGTCGTACTTAATCATGTGGTCCGAGCCGCCGGCCACCACCACTCCGGCGTCAAAGATCGACTTGTAGGGATGAAAATCCTTCAGCCTTTCCGATCCCAGCACCGTCGCCAGCGCCGGCCCGTCGAAGTGGTGCCAAGCCGGTTGCAGGTCCATCACCACGCCCATCTTCTTGGCGCGGGCGATGGCTTCGGCGTTGGGGAAATTCGCGTGCGTGAGGGTGAATCGGCGGCCTTCGATGGAGCTTGTCCGGTGGACCTCCTCATAGGCGTCCAACAGCGCGTCGGTGGAGGCGCCGCCGGTGGTGTGGGCGGTCATTTGCCAGCCGTTGTCATAGGCCGCCCGCGCAATCTTCCCGATTGTTTCACGTGGAACACGAAGCACTCCTCGATAATCCGGGTCGCTGAAGCCGTAGACCTCAGTGTGCATGCCGTACGGCGCCCGCAGAAACGCCGTGCCGATGAGGATGCCGCCGTCGAGAAAGATCTTCATCGAGCCCATCCGCAGCATCTCGTCGCCAAAACCAGTCACCGGCGCCAGCGCCCGAATCTCCGCCTCGATCAGTTCCCAGGGCCGCTCGGCGTTCACCGTCCGCGTCAGGTATGTCCGCACCGTCATGCCGCCCTCGCTCCACAATTTCTGGTAGACGGCGATCTGCGACGGCCCCACCGAGCGATCGATCACACTGGTCAGCCCGACTGAGTTGTAGCTGCGCTGCATCTTACGTAGGGCCGCGAGCTCGTCCTCAAACGTCGACCGCCTTGACGACAGCAATGGCGCCACCAGCCGCCGGGCGCCCAGTACCAGCCCCGTTGGCTCGCGCTCGGCGTCGCGGATGATCTTGCCGTCCTCCGGGTCGGGCGTCTCCTTGCTGATCCCCGCCTGCGCCAGCGCCTTGGAATTGAGCGCCGAGGCATAGCCGTTGTCCAACATCAACGCGCGGTTGGGAACCCAGGCGTCCAGCTCCTGGCGGGTCGGATAGCGCCGCTCCTCCAGCCGCGTCGAATAGACTTTTGGCACAAAGATCAACCCGTCGCCAGGACGGGCCCGCACCCAGTCCCTGATCTGGGCGAAGTTGCGCAGCACAGGGATCTCCTCGTCGATCTCGGCTAGGCCGGCGCCAATCGGGTGGACGTGGGAGTCGATCAGCCCCGGCACGACAGTCGCGCCCTCCAGGTTGATCTGCACGGTCGCAGGCCCGACCGTCCGGCCGACCTCCTGCGTGGTCCCAACGGCCAGAATCCGTCCGCCGGCGATCGTGACCGCCTCGGCGATCGGATTGTCCGGGGCCATGGTGATGATCTTGCCGGTGTGGTACATCACCTCCGCGCGGCCGGGAGGAATCACCGGTCCGGGCGGAAAAGTTTGCGCCGATAACAGGGTCAGGGCCGAGAGGCCAAGCAGGATCAATCGCGGCATTACGCGTTCCAGCATACCGCGTCGCCTGCGCTACAATTGGTGCTCTTTCGTCGCCGGAGGGCGGCCCGCTTTGCAACTCTACACCAAGATCCTCATCGGGCTCGGCGCGGGGGCGGCGGCCGGCGCTATTGCCAATCTCGCCGACATTGAGCCCGCCAAGGCAGCTCTGATTGCGCTGGAACCGATCGGCACGGCGTTCATCCGGGCGCTGACGATGATCGTGATTCCCCTGGTGACGGCCAGCCTGATCATGGGCGCGGCGTCGCTGGGCGACATCACCAAGCTCGGCCGCATCGGCGGCAAAACCTTCGGCTACTACCTCATCACCACCTCGCTGGCGGTAACGCTCGGGCTCGTGCTGTCGAATGTGATTCAGCCAGGCAGCGGCGTGGACCCGGCGACGCGCGATTCGTTGTCGGCGCAGTTCGGCGACCAGGCCAAGGGCCAGATGGCCATCGCGGCCGAGGCGCCGGGGATGGTGGACGTTCTGCTCAACATGATCCCGCGCAACCCGGTCGGCTCGGCGGCGGATTTCGACCTGCTGCCGGTGATCGTGTTTTCAGTGATATTCGGCGCCGCCTTGAGTATGCTACCGAGCGAGAAACGCTCGCCGGTATTGACATTTTTTGACGGCGTCAACGAAGCCTCGATGGTCATCATCGGCTGGATCATGAAGACGGCTCCCTACGCGGTCTTCGCTTTGATCGCCGCAGTGGTGGCGCAGTTCGGTTTGGATCTGCTCAAGAGCTTGGTCGTCTACTCACTGGTCGTCGCGGCGGGGCTGCTGATTCACATGTTCGTCACGATCGGATTGATGGTCCGTATCGCCGCAAAGATCAACCCGGTGACGTTCTTTAAGCGCATCAAGGCTGTGCCGGTGTTTGCGTTCTCCACGTCCTCTTCCAGCGCCACCTTGCCGATCACGATGAAGACGGCCGAGAACAACCTCGGCGTGCCGAAGAATATCGCCAGCTTCGTGCTGCCGCTGGGGGCGACCATCAACATGGACGGCACGGCGTTGTACCAAGCCGTGGCCGTCATGTTCATCGCTCAGATCTACGGCATCCCCCTGGACTTGACGGCCCAGCTTACGGTGGTCATGACGGCCACGCTCGCCTCCATCGGGACCGCCGGCGTGCCCGGCGCCGGCATCATCATGCTGATCACCGTGCTGCAAGCGGTGGGTCTGGGCGACAAGGTGGAAGCCGGCATTGCGCTGATTTTGGGCGTGGACCGGCTGCTGGATATGCTGCGCACGGTGGTGAACGTCAGCGGCGATCTTTCGTGCTCGGCCTTCGTGGCCTATTCGGAAGGAGAGCTGCGGGATCCGGAGACGTTCGAGCCGACGGCTTGAGGTTTCATCCGTTCAGCAACGGGCCCCCTGCCGCCGCTGTTTGGGGCCTTTATCGTCGTGGGTGTGTAGTGACTGGTCCGACTGTTCGACGCCTGGCGGCAGCGCGTGCTGCTGGTTCGCGAGGGCGTCCCTGTCGCCGCGGTCGTGGTCAGCGCGGCCGATCGGGCGCGGAGCGTCGGCTGGTTTGAGGCCGAAGGAAAACAGTGGTCCGTGGAGTGGCGGGGCCGGGCAAAAATCAGCGATGTAGTGACCGCGCTCTTTCTTCCCAACGAGCCGGGACGGGCGATTGCATACAAAGCCGCGGGCTGCAAAGCCCCGCTCGTTCGCGAACTGGATCGCCGGGCGGCCGATCAATCGCCTTTGACGCCCAGGATCTGATCGACCGTCGCCTGTGCGATGGGGTGGTAGCCCGGGCGGGCCTTCTCGTAGATCGACAGCGCGCGCTGCTTGCCCTCCGGCGTCTGGGCTAGCGCCTCATACAGCGGTTTGAGGAACTTGCGGCGGCCCACTTCGGTCAGAAATTCCTCCACCCGAGGCTCGGCGGGCGTGTACTGCCTGTTGGTGGACTCCAGCAGCCAGCGGTGAATGACCTCGGCGTTGCGCGATCGGGTCACCGAAAAAGCTTCGTCGAGCTCCGCCAGCCGCTCAGGACCCACGCCTTCGGGCAGGGTGCTCAGCAGCCGCAGCTTCTCTTGCGTGGTCCAGTCGCCCCATGGAATCGACCCGGCGGCGACATCGCCGCCGATCCAACGATCCCGGACGGCCTCCACTTGGTCAAAGGCGTCCGACTGCGGCCGCACGGCGCCCTCGGGCAGCCCCGGTTGCTCCAGCCATTGCTCCACCGGAACGGCAGC
Organism: uncultured Bryobacterales bacterium; assembly: GCA_964405625.1. GTDB lineage: Bacteria > Acidobacteriota > Terriglobia > Bryobacterales > UBA6623 > RI-231. The sequence continues at coordinate 1,123 of CAYOPA010000186.1, read as the reverse complement.
GGCCCCTTCGGGTAGGTTGGCTTCGAGGTACTGGCGAAAGTCCTCCGTGGTGATACTCTGGAAGGCGAACCGAGCGAAGTAGCCGCGCAGGAAGGCGTCAAACTTCTCGCGGCCAACGACGCCCTCAATCGTTCGCAGCAGCAGCATACCTTTCACGTAGGGCACCAGCGTAAAGCCTTCATCGGGGTCGCGGCCGGCCAGATCGACGTGCAAGACCTGATCGCGCGGCTCGAGCTCGGCCATCTCGGCCTCCAGGTCCTGCACCTCAAGCGCCGCCTCCATGTCCGAGCGTCTGCGACCGTAAACCTCTTCCTGAATGCGGTTTTCAAGATAAACAGTAAAGCCTTCGTTGAGCCAGAAGTCGCGCCAAGTGGCGTTGGTGACCAAGTTTCCGGACCAGGAGTGGGCCAGCTCATGCGCGATCACGCTGACGAGGCTCTTGTCGCCGGCCAGCAGCGTGGGAGTCGCGAAGGTCAGCCGGGGGTTCTCCATTCCGCCGAAGGGGAAGCTCGGCGGCAGCACGAGCACGTCATAGCGTCCCCAGCGATACGGCCCGAAAAGCTTCTCGGCGGCCTGGATCATCGACTCCAGGTCTTCGAACTCGCTGGCCGCGGCGGCTACGATCGCCGGCTCGGCGTAGACGCCGGCGCGCTCACCGATCGGCTGGAAGTCGATGTCGCCCACGGCCAGCGCAATCAAGTACGACGGGATGGCCTGCGGCATCTGGAAGCGGTACTCGCCGGTGCGGCCGGCTTCGCGCTCCAGCATCTCAGCGCTCATCACCGCTACCAGCTCGGGCGGCGTGCGCACCACGGCTTCATAGGTGGCGCGGACGCCCGGCGTATCCTGCAAGGGAATCCAGCTCCGGGCGTGGATCGCCTGCGACTGGCTGAAAAGGTACGGATGCCGCTTGCCCGCCGTCATCGACGGCTCCAACCATTGCAGGCCCGAAGCCGTCGGCGCGCTAAGGTACTCCACTCGCACCTCAACCGCGCCTTCGGGGAGCTCGATGCGCAACGGAGCGCCTAGCACGGAGTCGGCTGCTCCCAACTGGAACGGGGTGGCGCTGAACCGGTCGCCGTCAGTGGAAGCGGCCACGGCTCGAATGGTCAACCCGCGCGTG
>CAYOPA010000185.1:6640-9671 GCA_964405625.1 uncultured Bryobacterales bacterium | reverse complement strand
CTTGAAGGGCGAGCGGCGCGTCGCGTTGCAGGAGACTTTGGATCGTCTGGTCTCCGAAGGCCGCCTGTTCGAGCACCGTCGAGGGCACTACCGCGTCGCTGACGGCAGGTCCGGCCTGCTCGCGGGCCGCTACTCCGCTCATCCCGCCGGTTTCGGCTTCGTCGCCCCGGAGCGCGAGGTCCCCGGCTTCGAAGGCGATCTCTACATCGCTCCTGACAACAACGCCGACGCCATGCACGGCGACCGCGTGTTGGTGGAGCTGATCCACGTCAAGGCCGACGGGCGCGCCGAGGGCAAGGTCCGCAGCATTCTTCATCGCGAGCAAAGCCTCGTGGTGGGCCGCTTTCGCTATGGCGCGCGCGGCTCGTGGGTCGAGCCTCATGACGAGCGAGTGCGCGGCGAGATCGAGATCGAGCCGGGCAAGGTGCTGCCGCCGGCGAGCTTCTATGGCGAACGGCTGGGCAAAGTCGATCCGCCGCGCGTCAGCACGGCGAGCGAGCTCGACGGCCTGATCGTCACCGTGGCCGTCCACGAGTTTCCTTCGCGTTACCGCAACGCGCGAGGCCGGGTGATCGAAGTCTTGGGCGACGAGGATGATTTCGGCGTCGATGTCGAGATCATGATTCGGCGCTTCCACATCCCCTATCGCTTTACCGACGAGGCGCTGGCGGAGGCGAAGGGGATTTCCGAAGAGATCCCCGAGCGGGAGATCGCCCGCCGCCGCGATTTCCGCGAAGTCCCGATCGTGACGATCGACGGCGAAACCGCCCGGGACTTTGACGACGCCGTCTATGTGGAGCGCCTCGATGACGGCGGCTGGAAGCTGCAAGTCCATATCGCCGACGTGAGCTACTACGTGCGGCCCGGCTCGCCGCTGGATCGCGACGCCCGCCAGCGTGGCACGTCCGTCTACTTTCCCGACCGCGCCGTGCCGATGCTGCCGGCGGCGCTTTCGACGGGGATTTGCTCGCTGAACCCCGGAGTGGACCGGCTGGCGCTGTCGGCGCTGCTGGAGCTGGGGCCGACGGGTGAGGTGCGCCACGCCGATTTCTGCCGCGGCGTCATTCGCTCCGCGGCGCGCATGACCTACACCAAGGTTTTTGCAATTCTCGAAGGCGACGAGGAGCTGCGCGCGGAGTATGGCGACCTGGTTTCGCGCTTTGAGCTGATGCGCGATCTGGCCAAAATCCTGACGGCCAAGCGCAGAAAGCGCGGTTCGATCGACCTGGACTTACCCGAGGCGGAGATCGAGTTTGACGAGCAGGGCCGCATGGTCGGCGTCAAGCGCTCCGAGCGCAACATCGCGCACCGGCTGATCGAGGAGTTCATGCTCGCGGCCAACGAGGCCGTCGCGGCGCAGCTCATCGCGGAGAAGCGTGAGCTGCTGCACCGCATTCACGAGTCGCCCAACCCGAAGAGCCTGGCCGAGCTCGAACAGATTGCACGCTCGTTCGGCCATTCGCTGGGGCTGGAATTGCGCGAGCAGACGTTCCAACGCCAGCGGCGGAAGCGCGACGGCTCCAAGCCCAAGCGCGAGGTGAGCATCCAAGGCGGCGCCGTCGTGGACCCCAAGGACTTGCAGCGCTTCGTCGAAAGCCTGGAGGGCAGACCGGAGCAGCGCGTGCTGAGCTTTCGGGTGCTGCGGTCGATGAAGCAGGCGCGCTACAGCGAGATCAACAAGGGCCATTTCGCGCTGGCCACTCGCACTTACACGCACTTCACCTCGCCAATCCGGCGCTACCCGGACTTAATGGTGCATCGCGCTCTAGAGGACTGGCTCGACAAGCGCGACGGTCAGACGGCGGAAGAGCTCGCCGCGGTGGCCGACCACGCCTCCATGACGGAGCGGCGCGCGGCGTCGGCCGAGCGCGCCCTGATGGACTGGAAGAAGGCGAAGTACATGGAGCAGCGCATGGGCGACGAGCTCGAAGCGATGGTCGTGTCCGTGGCCGAGCCGGGCATGTGGGTCGAACTGGTGGAACTGTTCGTCGACGGCTTCGTGCCGGTGGAGGCGATCCTGGGCGAGGGCTTCGGCTACCGGGAGAATCTCCGAGCCATGGTCGGCCGCCGAACCGGGCGCAAGTACCGCATGGGCGATCACATCCGCATCCGCGTGGACCGGATTGAATGGAGCCGTTTGCGGCCGGAGCTGAGCTGCCTGGGGCCATGGAACGCTGCCCAGGAGTCGCAGTGAGCCGGGCCGATCTGGGCGCTAGCGGATGGAATTACGGATCAGGCTGGCCCGACGGGCGGAAGGGGGCTTCATCCTGCGGTTGCCGCCGTCGGGAATCCGGGCTGCGGCGGCCGAAGCGGTGGAGCTTACCCGCTTGGTTCTGGAGTCGAACCCCAGTAATGAGTGCGGGAGGAACGGGGGACGTCCATGCCGCGCGGTCCAGGGCGGGACGGCGCTGACGCATGTCGGGATTCGCATTTCGCCATTTCTCGGTCTTTTTCCCACACAGTTTCTCCATGCGCGCTGGATTGGGACGATGTTCTGGCGTTGAGGGCGTGGAAGTGTTATCATCCCAGTGACAGTTGAATCGCACGCCTGCCTGAGACCTGAAAGCCGAAAGCTTCCCGCCCGGGGAAGAATCTTCCCTCTACGATCCCTCGCTTGCCAGCCGATTTCGATTTCTGTTTGTGTTTTCGTGTTGAGGAGAATCATCCCATGAGCAAGAGACTTTACGTAGGCAACCTGCCTTTTTCCGCGAGTGAGCAAGATGTCCGTGCGGCCTTTGAGGCCTACGGGGCCGTTGACTCGGTCCACCTGGTTACCGACCGTGACAGCGGTCAGATGCGCGGCTTCGGCTTCGTTGAGTTCGGCGACAGCGGCAACGCGCAGCAGGCCATCGACGCCCTAAACGGGCAAGACATGGACGGCCGCGCCCTGGTTGTCAATGAAGCGCGCCCCCGTCCCGAGCGGACCGGCGGCGGCGGTGGCGGCGGCTACGGTGGTGGCGGCGGCGGCGGACGCGGCATGCGTTACTAAATCGCTGCTGAGGTGCTTCGAAGCTTGACGGCGATGGCGAGT
>CAYOPA010000185.1:0-6630 GCA_964405625.1 uncultured Bryobacterales bacterium | reverse complement strand
GGCGGCGGTGGTGGTCGCTCCGGTGGCGGCGGCTACGGTGGCGGCGGCGGCGGTGGTCGTCGCGACCGCTGGTAGGCTTCAGCCTCCCGCATAGTATCGCGAGAGAGGGCGCCGTTCGCGGCGCCCTCTTGAGTTTTCGGCAGCCCCGCCCGCCACGATAGAGAGGCAGCACCATGAATTCCGAACACGTCCGCGTCGCCTCCCTGCAGTACTTCATCCGTCCCGTCCAGACTTTCGACCAGTTTCGCGAGCAAGTGGCCGCCCTGGTGGAGACCGCCTCTGACTATCGAGCCAAGCTCGTTGTCTTTCCCGAGTATTTTTCGGCGCAACTGCTCACCCTCGGCGATCTCAAGCGCCCCATGGAGGAGCAGGTGCGGTTCCTGGCCCGGCAGGCGCCGCGCGTCATCGAGCTGATTCGCGAGCTCGCCATCAAGCACGGCGTCTACATTGCCGGCGGCACCGTCCCGGTGATCGACGACGACGATTCCGATCGCGTCTACAACGAGTGCTACTTCTTCAACCCCGACGGCGAGCACGGCGTGCAGGGCAAGCTGCACATGACGCGCTTTGAGAAAGAGGAGTGGAAGATCTCCCCGCGCTCGCAACTGCGCATCTTTGACACCGATTTCGGGCTGACGACCATCGCTATCTGCTATGACTGCGAGTTCCCGGAGGTGATCCGGGCCGCCGCGCGTGCCGGATCGCACCTGCTGATCGTGCCCAGTTGCACCGACGACCGCCAGGGATTTTTGCGCGTGCGCTATTGCGCGCAGGCCCGCGCCATCGAAAATCAGATGTATGTGGTGCATTCCTGCACGGTTGGGTCCTTGCCCGCGGTGCCGGCTGTGTCGCTCAACTACGGGCAGGCGTCCATCCTTACGCCCAGCGATTTTGCCTTCTCTCGCGATGGCATTCTGGCCGAAGGGCAGCCGAACCAGGAGATGATGGTGATCGGTGACTTGAACCTGCGCACCATCACCGACTCGCGCTCGGCCGGCACCGTCCTGCCGCTGGTGGATAGCGCGCGGTCACAGGAGTTAGCAAGCTCATTGGAGGTCTGTCGTCTGTGAGCGCAGTGATCGTTCGCAACACGCGGGCCGCGGATTTCCCCTCCATCACCAGCATCTGTCGCGAAGTCTATCCCCAGGCCGCGCCTTGGGGCGAACCGCAACTGGCCTCGCACCTAAGCGTATTCCCAGAGGGGCAGTTTGTCGCCGAAATCGACGGCCAAATCGTTGGCATGGCCGCCAGCCTGATCCTGACATGGGACGACTACGAAATTGACGACAACTGGCGCGACGTGACCGACCACGGCATGTTCCGCAATCATGACCCCTCGGGCCATACGCTCTACGGCGCGGAGATCATGGTGCGTTCCGACGCGCAGGGAGAAGGCGTGGGTACGGCGATTTACGAGGCGCGTGAGAGCTTGGCGCGCGAGTTGGGTCTGTGGCGCATCCGCGCCGGGGCCCGTTTGAGGGACTATCACGAATATGCCGACCGCATGAGCGCCAAGGAGTACGTGCGGCGGGTGGTGCGCGGCGAGCTCGCCGACCGCACGCTGTCGTTCCAGTTGCGGCGCGGATTCCGGGTCGTCGCCGTCATCAAGGACTATCTGCCCAACGACCCCGACAGCTTCGGCTACGCGGCGTTGATCGAGTGGCTCAACCCGGAGACCGTGGAAGAATCCGCGCTGCAAGCGGCCGAGGCCGTCAGCGAGCATTTCAGGTAGAGCGCAAGGCGCGTCGGGCAGGCTTTACACCCACTGAGACGGTACGATAGGCTGGAAGATCTCCGATGGCAAAGACTGAACGAGAGTTGCGGCAGGACATCGTCGAGATCGGCAAGCTGGTCTTCCAGAAGGGCTGGGTGGCCGCCAACGATGGCAACATCACCATCCGGCTCGACAGCGAGCGCATCCTGTGCACGCCGACCGGCGTTTCCAAAGGCATGATGTCGCCGGATGATCTGATCATCTGCGACTACGAAGGCAACAAGATCGAGGGCCGGCTGGAGCGCACCAGCGAGATCGCCATGCACATGACGATCTACAAGATGCGCGACGACGTCATGTCCGTGGTGCATGCGCACCCGCCCACCGCCACCGGCTTTGCGTCGGCGGGCCGGCGGCTGGACAAGGCGCTGCTGCCGGAGGTCATCATCGGTCTCGGCTGCGTGCCGACGGCCGACTACGGCTTGCCGGGCACGCCGGCGCTGACCGATCCGATGCTGCCGCTGATCCCCCGGTACGACGCGCTGCTGCTGGCCAATCACGGCGCGGTGGCCTACGGGAAGGATGTCTGGCAGGCGTTTTTCCGTATGGAGACGGTGGAGCATTTCGCCCGCATCGCCTATGTTGCGGAGACGCTGGGCGGGGCCAAGGCGCTGCCGAAGGTCGAAGTGGACAAGCTGTTCGACTCGCGAACGCGGTACGGCGTGCGGTCGAAGGCCGTGCCGGTTCCCGGCTGTCCGACGACGGCTGAAGATTATGCCGGAGCCGCTATGGGCGCCGGCGCTGAAGAAGGTTTCTACGTCACCCGCGGAGAGCTGATCGAAATGATCGAGGAAGCCGTGCGGGCCCGAGAGGAGAAGAGGTAACCGACGATGGGCGAAGCCCTTGGATTGATTGAAACGCGCGGCTTGACCGCACTGATCGAGGCTTCGGACGCCTCCGTGAAGGCCGCCAACGTGACGTTGGTGGGCTGGGAGAAGGTGGGCTCGGGTTACGTGACGGTGCTGATGCGCGGCGATGTAGCCGCCGTCAAGGCTGCCACCGACGCCGGCGCCGCCGCCGCCCGCCGCGTGGGCGAGCTGATCGCGGTCCACGTGATCCCGCGTCCGCACGGCAACCTCAGCGACATCTTCAAGCTCGGCGAACCCTCCAAGTAGGTTTGCGGAGTTAGGAGACGGAGGCGAAGTCCGATGCTTTTGGCGCGGGTTGTGGGAACCGTCGTAGCGACGAAGAAGGACCCGCGTCTGGAGGGCTTCAAGCTGCTCGTCCTGCAGAATGTGACGCCCCAGGGAGAGCTCAAGAAGAGCTCTTACGTGGTCGCGGTGGACACCGTCGGCGCGGGAACGCGCGAGACGGTGATCGCCGTCCAGGGCAGCTCGGCGCGCATGGCGCACGGGCTGAAGGATATCCCTGTCGATACGGCCGTGATCGGCATCGTCGATGTCGTCGATCTCGACAAGAAGGCCTGAAGCGATGCGACTAGGGCGCGTGACAGGCAAGCTGTGGGCCACCGTCAAGACTCCCGAGCACGACGGCAAGCGGTTCTTGATCGTGCAGCCGATTGACGCCGCCGGGGCCGACGAGGGCGAAGCCTTTGTCGCCCTCGACGCCATCGGCGCCGGCAGCGGCGAGACGGTCTATTGGACGCGCGGGCGCGAAGCCTGCATCCCTTTCTACCCCGAACAGGTGGCGTCGGACGCGACGGTGGTCGGCATCGTCGACCGGGTCAACCAAGGCTGATGCTGCTCGGCCGCGTCACCGGCGAGGTTATCGCCAGCCACAAACACCCCACGCATGAGGGGCTCAAGCTGTTGGTCGTCCAGACGCTGGAGATCGACGGCGCTAAGCGGCCCGGCGCGCCGCTGGTGGCGGTGGACGCCTTGGGCGCCGGGATCGGGGATCAGGTGCTGGTCACGCTGGACGGCTGGGGCGCGATGACGGCGGTGGAGCGCTTTCCGGCGCCGATTGATTGCGCCGTGATGGGGATTGTGGACGAGGTGCGGTTGGATCTGTGACGATCGGCCGGAAGGTCGCCAAAGCCAATCCGACGAACGCGTACACGCCTCAAGATTTCGTCGCTAGAGCAGCCATTGGCCCAATCGTAGTTCGAATTGGCAATCGGCAATCCAACTTATGCGCCTCGGCTGCGAAACTCGATGCGGCAAGCGGAACGGTGGGCGCCACGAGCTCGATCAGCACGACGAAATCGGACAGCTTCCAAATTTAGTGCGGGATAGGGCCATCAGGACGGACGAACAAAGGCCGTCCCTGTCCTTCCGCATGTGGCGCACGGCTTCGTCGTGCAGTCGGGCCTGCGGCCCGACACGGGAGTTTCAAAATTTTGCTGAGGCCTGCGCTACGGGTTTGGCGCGGGATTGCGAGAAATGTAGCGTCTCAGGCCGACGGACACGAATGTCCGTCGCTACCAAAACCACTCACGCCCGATCGCGCCTGGTCCATCTCGATATCAAGTACATCAGCCCGAACAAGGCCACGACCATCGTCATCCCCGCCAGGACCTGCAATGCCGTCACCAGCGTCCCGTGCAGCAGTCCCACCTCGCCGACGTTGAGCACGAGCACAACCGCCACCAACGCGCCCGCCGCCAGCAGGGCCCACGATGCGCTGATGGGCAGGTCCAGCCCAATATGCGCCAGCGCGAACCCGACGCCGCTAAACAGCAAGACCAGTCGCCCCGTCCAGAAGCGGTAACCGTAAGCTTCCCCCAGATACTCGACATACGCGCTCATCGCCCAACTCGCCAGCGCCAGCACGGAGATCGACACCACCAGGACGCCGATAAAAAACAGCATCCCGTGGTCGAGTGACTTGAAATTTTGCCACTCCGGGCGATCCCGCACGCGCGCCTCGGGTGAAGGCGGCTCCGCGGGTGCGGGAGGCGTGGCGACGCTCTCTCCCGTCGACCCAGGTTCGGCCAGCGGCGAGGGCTTGTCACCCTCGGCGGCGGCCTCCTCGGCCTCGCGGCGGCGCTCCAGGCTCTCTTCCAACAGGTTTTTCGTGCTGACGGCCGGTCCCAGTTCGATGCAGCTCTCCAGCACGATCGGGCCGAACGTTTTCTTGCCCGAAAACGTGCATTCGAGCTGTGTTCGGACCCCGACCCGTATGCCGGACGCGAGCCCGCCGGGTTCCAGGTCGGCCTTGATCTTGGTTCCAGAGCCTTGCGGGGCGAACAGCAGAGCGCCGGAGCCCACTTCCACCGGAACTCCGGTCACCGCGATCCTCCGCCCCTTGAGCTGCCTTTCCGAGAGCGCGTTGGAGCGCAGACCTTCGACCAGAGCCTGATCGCTGTACCGCGGGACCGGATCGGCCCGGCACTTCTCCCCGCACAGCGCCAGGATGCTGATCAATACCGCCGCCGCAAGCGCTCCTCGGGTCCGCACGATAGGCTCGGAGCCCTCCGCCCGCTACTCCAGCAGCTCCGCAATCTCCTTTTTGGAGAATCCGGCTTCCTTGAGCGCCTCCGCCGAGTTTTCGCCCGGCTTCGGGGTCACGTCGCCCAAGGCCCCCGGGGTGTCGGAGAGCTGCGGGTAGACGCCGGTGGCCGGGTAGGCGCCGGGGCCGTCGGAACGCCGGTAGGTCAGCATCATCTGGCGCTCGATCAGGTGCTTGTCCTGCACGGCGTCGCCCAGCGACCGAACCTCGGTCAGGCAGACGTCCTTGCCCTCCAGCACCTCCATCCATTCGCGGATGTCTTTGCGCTGGAAGACGCGCGTGAGCTCGGCGATCAGGATCTGCTGCCGTTCGGGCTCGGCGAACTGCTCGGCGATCATGGACTCGCGGTCGATGGCCTTGCACAGCGTCACCCAGGCCTTGGGTTCCAGAGCGCCCAGGGCGACCCAGCGACCGTTGCGCACCGGGTAGATGTTGTAGCAGGCGTAGCGGCCGTAGAACGCCTCGCGGCCCGGCGTCGGCTTGCTGCGGTTGGCGGCGTAGTCGGCGATCGCGCCGCCCAGCAGGCCGGTTACGCCGTCGAGCAGCGCCATGTCCACCAGTTGTCCCTTTTTGGTCTTGTCGCGCGCCAGCAGCGCCAGCAAGGTTCCGATCACGGCGGGCAGGGCGCCGCCGGCGTGGTCGGAGAGGCGTATTCCGGGCAGCGCGGGCAGCCCGTCCAAGCCGCCGATCAGGCCCAGCAGGCCCGAAAGAGCCAGGAAGTTGACGTCACGGCCCGAAAACTTGGAGAGCGGACCCGTGCGGCCGTAACCGCTGATGGCCACCCAGATCAGCTTGGCGTGTTCCTCGCGAGCGGCGGTGGGCGACTGCCCGATCGTCTTGAGCTCTTTGTCCGTCCAATCGCAGATCACGATGTCGGCTTTGGCGATCAGCCGCGAAATGGCCACGGCGCTGGCGGGCTTGGCGAGATCCAGCGCGATGCTCTGTTTGCCGCGATGGGCGTAGACCTCGAAGGCGGGCCGGTCGAACAGCATCGGCGTCTCGATCGGCAGCGGCTCGCCCGGCGGTTCCAGGCGGACCACCTTGGCTCCGAAACGCGCCAGCCACATCGCGGCTTCAGCGGCGGCAGGCCAGCGGGAGATTTCGAACACCCGCAGCCCGTCCAGCGGCCGAACGCCGTCGGCAAGCAAGTCCGAGCCGGTGATCGGATCCGGGGGAGGCTCCACCACAATGCGTCCCCGGCCCCCTTTCTTCACCGCCCTTTTGGCGGCCTTCTTGGCGGGCTCTTCCTCAGGCTCCGGAGCGGGAGCGGCAACGGGGGCCGGGGCCGGTTCGGGCGCAGGGGCTGCGGATTTCTTGGCAGCTTTCTTTGCGCTGGGCTGGGTAGCCGCCTCGACGGCGGGCGCGGCGGCTGCCGATTTCTTGGAGGCTCTTTTCTTTGCGGTCGCCATAATCCACCTACAGTTCCACGCGCTCGATCCTTCGCA